>CAYNVX010000013.1:0-19470 GCA_964400755.1 uncultured bacterium
TTATAGAAGGATAAATTTTCTTGATGAAGATCTGAATATTGACGAAGCTGTGGAGTTATACAATACAAGACAGTCGATGAATTTATATAAATATAATTAAAACGCAGGGATTTTGCGCTTATGATAATGTATTCTTTTATTCCTTGTTTATTGGATGAAACAGGACATCATTTTAATTATCATGATTGTGTTGGAAAGGCGTTAAAAGTATTAAAGGTCCAACATATTAAATATATCCCTAAAAACGTTAAATTAAAGGAGCTTTCCGAGGAATGGAAGAAAGAAATTATTGGGTTAGGGGGCAAGAAATCTTTTATCAACAATTTAATCAAACCTTTAGGCAATATTATTTTTCTATATAAGCTTTTTAGAGGAATCAAAAAAAACGATACAATTTTTTTTATTGAATATTTTACCGTAGTACATTTATTTACAATTTTTATTGCATGTTTTTTTTCACGAACTAAAGTTAATTTATGGATTCTTTATCGCACGGATTTGGATCAATTAATATGTAATGGAAAATTTCATTATTTTTTGCATGTAGGTTTAAGAAAAATTTGCAGAATTCCAAAAATTAAAATTTTTACCGATAGCGCTCTATTACAAGAGGAACTTGATTCGTTTTTTAAACAGAAAAGTTATCTTTTGCCCATTCCTCATGTTTTTAAAAAACATAAAATATTAAATAAGATAAATAAGAATGAAATATTATGTTGGTGGCCGGGAGGTTCTATTAGAGAGGAAAAGGGATATAAAAATATAATAAAAATGGTTCCTTTTTTCTCTAAGAACAGCCGATTTAAGTTAGTCTTAGCTGATATTTGTGCAAATAATTTTATAAATAAAAAAAATATTATATTTATTCCTTCTTCACTGCCTCAAATTCAATATCAAAATTGGATGAGCAAAGTGGATTTGGTAATTTTACCTTATGACAAAAATTTATATACTAAAAGAACTTCAGGTATTTTTGTTGAAGCTATATGTGCAAAAAAAATTCCTATAGTGACAAATGAAACGTGGATGTCTAGTGAACTTCTTAAATATGATTTAAAGGAACTCATAATGGATTGGGAATCGCTGGAGTGTGTTATTGAAAAATTAGAGTATATTTATATGAATCGAGATATAAGAAATAAAATAGAGCATATGTCTAAGCAATACTTTCAATTTCATAGTGTTGAGAGCTTTTCAAGAGAAATACAAAAACATTTATAATTATTTATACATTTTTAAATTTATTAATTTTTAAAAAAGGATAAGCGCCGATTATTTCTTGTATTCCATCATCTAGGGTGTACAGGGGCTTCCAACCCAATTTTTCTAATTTATCATTGCTAACAATATAATCTCTTTTGTCGGGGTCTTCACCTATTGATGCTCCATGAATATAAAAATCCGGAATATATTTCATAATTTTTTCACAAAGCTCTTTTTTGCTTAAGTTTGCAGAAGAAAGCCCAAGATTAAAGGCTTCTCCTTTCATTTTATCGAAATTATCTATTCCAAATAGAAAAGCATTAGCCACATCCCTAACATGTATATAATTTCTTTTGAAGTGTTCTTCAAATAACACAATAAACTTGTCATGACAGGCTCTAAAGGTAAAATCGTTTACTAATAAGTCTAAGCGCATTCGAGGCGATATGCCAAAAACGGTTGCGAGTCGAAATGAAATAGCCCTTTTTGAATCAAGAAGTATTTTTTCTGCCTCAACTTTTAGCTTTCCATATAATGAAATAGGTTTAAGTGGGTGATTTTCAGTACATAATTGATTAGCTTCGCCAATTCCATAACCGCTATTAGTATTTGGAAAAAGAATCTTTTGCTTGTCTGAGGTGTTGTTTAGAATAAAATCAATAGATTCATAATTTATTAGCCTTGCAAGTGTAGGATTAGCCTTACATGCAGGAGCACCAACTATAGCCGCTAAAGGAATAATAATATCAACGTTGTAAATTAATTCTTTCATTAATTCATAATCATTTACATTTCCTTTTATAAAACAGAAGTTGTTGTTGTTAAAGCAATTAAGCAATGAAGTTTGATTAAAACTTAAATTGTCAATAACAGTTACTTGAAACTCGTTATTTAAAAGAAAGGGGGTTAATACAGAGCCAACATATCCCGCACCACCAGTAATTAAAACTTTTTTCTTCATATGATCACTTTTAAAAATTTTTGAGTAATAAAATAGGTGTTTTAATAGGGTATGTCAAGATAGATTTATAAATAATTTAGGGCAAACCTTTTTTAAAATAGTAAGTTTGGTCTACAATTAATGGTTTATAATAATAGGATAATTAAATAATGACATTTTATACTTTAAATTTTTTTATTATCAATAAAACTGAGGGCCATTTTTATGAATATCTTGTCTCTTTAAATCAAGCTTTAGAAATAAATGATATACAGACAGTAAATTGGGTTCCAATTGATTGTGAAATTGATGACAAGAGATTTATAAAAATTCTACATAGGCATTCGCTTTCATATAAAAAAAATATATGGTATCAAATATTATTGCCGTTTAAAAACTTAAAAACCCTTAATGGATTATTTAAAAAAATAAAAATCAAAGCTGAGAAACAAAGTCTAATTTTTGCTGACGGTTTTGTTTTGGGGCATTTATTATCTTTAATTGTGTCATTATTATTAGTTAGGCCAAAGATTAAATTATGCCTTCTTCATAGATATGATCCTAATCAAAGGTTTTCAAAAGGAAAAATCCATTATTTTCTTCATAAACTATTTGAGATAATAATAGGTAAAAATAATTTATTTTTGTTCACGGACACGGAGCCATTAGCTGCAAGCTGTATTAAGTGCTTTAAAAAAAATGTAATTGTGCTTCCTATACCGCATGCTGTAAAAAATCTTATTGATCGACCTCTAGGTAAAGGTGATAATAGAAATGAAATATTATGTTGGTGGCCAGGAATTATTCGTGAGGAAAAAGGTCTAGAAAATATTAGAAAAATAATTAATGAATTATTTAATAAATCAAAAAGATTTAAAATAATAATGTCAGAAATTGGAAAAGATTATTTTCCTCCTATTTATACAAATATTCAATATGTCAAAAATGCTATTGAAAGAGATAGTTATTATGAAATTATGAAAAAATCTGATTTAATTTTATTACCATATTTAAAAGAACAGTATTTTTCTCGCTCTTCAGGAGTATTTGTCGAGGCTATTGCTTATGGAAAGGTGGTGCTTGTTTCTGAAGGAACCTGGATGGCTTGCGAATTGAATAAATTTGATTTAAATGAATTAATTGTTGATTGGGAAAAAGAGGATATTAGCAAAAAATTTGAAGCTATTATTAATAATAACGAAATTTATAATAAAATAAATAAAATGAAAAGTTTTTACGAAGATTTTCATAGTGTAAAAAATTTTGCAAAAATCTTAAAACAAATTATTTAAGTTAATTTTATTTTAGTAATGTTTGTGCTTTTTGATAAGATTCTTTTGTTCCAATATCTATAAATAATGAGTTAGTATAAAAGCCGAATAAATCAGTTGTTTTTAAAATTTTTGGAAAAAAGTCATGTTCAAGAGAAAATCTTTCACCTAAATTTATATGCTGAAAGATATTTCTATTAATAATATAAATTCCTAAACTGATAAACCCAGAAGTTCCTTCTTTTTTTTCTACAAAAGATAGGATTTTTTGAGAGTCCTTTTCAATTTGCATGGTACCGAAAGAAGATAATTCTTCATGTGATCTATATGCAATTGTAAGAGTGGAGTTTTGTTTAAGGTGAAATTGCCACATATCATTGAAATTAATATCAGTATAACTATCACCATTTAATACTAAAATATTTTCTGAAAGAGTTAATTTTAGTGCATTTTGTAATGCACCTCCCGTTCCCAATAATGTTTTTTCTTCAGAAAAAAGGATTCTATTGTCATTTTTATAATAATCGATTATTTGCGAGGATTTATATCCAACTGCAAGAATAATTTTTTCAAGGATGTTTATAGATTTTATCTGTTTAATTAGAATGTCTAGAAAAGGAATATTATTAATAGGTGCTAAAGGTTTAGGAACATTGGATACGGTTTTTTTTAAACGAGTTCCTTTTCCACCGGCTAAAATAATACAATCCATAATTATTCCTTCATATAGATAATTGTTGAGCCTTCATTTTCGAATTTAAAATCGACTTCAAGCAGATTCTTAAGCTTAGCTCTAATTTGTTCTTTTTTTGATAAAGGAGCTAGAATTGCCAAAAAACCGCCACTGCCTGCGCCGCATAATTTTCCACCATATGCTCCTGCTGATTTGGCTGCTAAATATGCTTCTTCAATCAGGGGGTTAGAAATTTTTGAAGAAAGCTTCTTTTTTAAATTCCAGCTTTCATCCAATAGGCTTCCCAATTCTTGAATTAAAGATTCTTCGGAAGAATTTGAAAAGACATTTTCTGCCTCAAATACAATTTCTTTCATTTTTTCAAGATAGGGGTCATTCGAAAATGATTTAGTCTTTTCAATTTGCTCTTTTACAACATTGGATGCAAAACGAGTCAATCCAGTATAAAAGATCATTAAATGATCTTGTAGTAATTGTAGCTTTTTTGTTGAAATAATCAGAGGCCTAACTATTATATTTGTTGGAGTAAATTCTATAATATTTAACCCGCCAAAAGCTGCATGAAATTGATCTTGTGATCCGACATTTTCTTTTATTAGTTGCTGTTCAACTAAACAAGCTTCTTCAGCTAAGCGTTGTTTAGAAATTTTTCTTCCTTTTAAAGCATATAATGCATTTAAAAAACCTACAGTGAATGAAGAAGATGAACCAAGACCTGTTTTTGCTGGTAAATCAGAGAAAATATGGATATCTAAATATCCTGACATTTTTAAATATTTTAAACATTCTCTAATACTGGGATGTTCTATATCTTCAACATCTTTAACTAATTCAGTTTTTGAATATCCAATTCTAATTTTATGATCAAAAAATTCACTTAAGGTGTTTACGCTTAAATAAGTATACTTATTAATTGTTGTTCCTAAAACTATGCCATTATTTCTTAAATAGTAAGCGGGGTAATCTGTCCCACCACCAAAAAAACTTATTCTTACTGGTGTCCTTGAAATTATCATCATAGTATTTAATTTCCTTATTTAAAATTTTTGCAAATCAAAAAAATGTCAAAAAAACAACATTGTGATAAAGTATTATTCCTATTTTTGAAATAAAAAAGAAGGTTTTATGAATTGTCGAGTGTGTAATGGTACAAGTTTTAATCTAGCTTTAGATTTAGAAGAACAGCCTTGTGGACTGCACTTTATTAAAGAAGAACAAATTGGAAAAGAGCCCTTTTATCCTTTGCGGTTGGTTTATTGTACTACATGTCAAACAGCACAATTAGATTATACGGTAAAAAAAGAGGTAATGTATTCTGACCATACTTATTTATCAGGTATTACAAAATCATTAAAAAGACATTTTGAAGAAGTAGCGAAATCAGTTGATGATAGTTTCTTTAAAACTAAGAAAAACAAAAATGTTTTAGATATTGGATCAAACGACGGAACTCAATTAGAGTGTTATAAAACTTTAGGTTATGATGTTTTGGGTGTTGAAGCATCAAAAACTATTTCTAGGATTGCCAATGAAAATGGTATTGAAACTCTTCATGCTTTTTTTAATTTAGACGCAGCTAAAGAGATAAATAAGAAATTTGACGTAATAAATGCTGCAGGTGAAGAACTTCATTCAGTTACAGACGGGATAAAAGAGTCTTTAAACGACGAGGGTGTTTTTGTAGTACAGTTCATGTACATGAAAAATATTATGGAAAATACAGCTTTTGATCAAATCTATCATGAACATCTGCTTTATTATACGCTTAAGACAATAGAAACATTATTAAATCAACATGGGTTATCGCTTTTTGACGCATATTTTTCATCTATTCATGGAGGATCAATTATTGCTTTTGTGGGGCATACTGGAAAAAGAAAAAAATCAAAACGGTTAATAGATTTAATTAAGAAAGAAGAACTATCTAAATGTAATGAATTTGAAAGTTATTTAAAATTTTCAAAGAACATTCAAAAGCTAAAAGAAGAAAATTTACATTTTTTAAATGAAAGAAAAAACCAAAGCAAAACTATTTATGCTATGGGAGCTCCGGTAAAAGGGAATACTTTATTAAATTATTTTAAAATTGGCGCTAATTTGCTGACCTATTTAGTAGAAAAGAACAATTTGAGAAGAAATATGTTTAGTCCGGGAATGCATATACCAATAGTTATGGAAGATGAAATCACCCCGCCGGATGTATATTATGTTTTAGCCTGGAACTTTAAAAAAGAGATATTAAAGAATAATAGGAAATTAATAGATCAAGGTGTAGAATTTTATTTTCCAATAAATCCAAAGTAATAGTCATGAAAATTTTAGTAACGGGCGCAACAGGTTTTTTGGGTAATTTTCTTTGTAAAAGATTAAGCGAAGACAATCATGAAATAGTAAGGGTTAGTTCCAAAAATTGTGATTTAACTAAAGAAAATTCTTTAGAACAGTTTGATGATATCGCCTTTGATCAGATTTATCACTTAGCAGCTTGGACACAGGCGGGAGATTTTTGTTTATATCATCCAGCAGAGCAATGGATCATTAATCAAAAGATAAATACTAATGTTTTAAGCTGGTGGCAGAAAAAACAGCCTCATGCAAAAATTATCTGTATGGGAACTAGCTGTAGCTATGATCCCAATCTTGAATTAATAGAAGATAATTATTTAAAAGGGGAGCCGATCGAAAGTCTATATACTTATGCTATGACAAAAAGGATGTTGTTGAATGGACTGAGGGCAATCAATAAGCAATTTGGTTTGGAGTATTTGTATTTGATCCCTTCTACATTATATGGTCCCAACTATCATAATGATGGAAGGCAAATGCATTTTATTTTCGATTTAGTTCGCAAAATCATAAGAGGGAAATTATATGATGAACACGTTGTTTTATGGGGGGATGGTTCACAAGTAAGAGAACTGGTCTATGTAGAAGATTTTATTAATATTATGATGAAGTTGGTTAGAACAGAAAAAAATAGAATTTTTAATATTGGATCGGAAAGGGGATATTCAATTAAGGAATTTGCGGAAAAAATATGTGAAATTATCAATTATCCAATACAAAAAGTCTTATTTGATACAACAAAGTATGTCGGAGCCAAATCAAAAATACTTTCGGTAGAACGCCTTCAAAAAGTATTGCCCGGTGTTGAGATGAAAGATCTTAGCGAAGGGCTTAAAGATGTCGTAAAGTGGTTTAAGGATAATATTTTTAGTGAAGAGCTGAAAGTTTAAGGAATTAATTTTTTAAATAATAAATTAAGAACATCATTTATTTTAATTGCATGTAAACATTTATTTTTTTCGCATAAGGCATAATTCTTGCCATCATAACAAGGGCAGCAGGTCAGGTCATTATTCCATAGAGAATGGATATTTGATCCATTGCCAATCTTTTCTATAGGTGTTGTTGGTCCAAAAATTGCAATTGTAAAAGTAGGAGTTAACTTTGCCAAGTGAAGAGGGCCGCTATCATGAGTGATGAAAGCTTTGCTATGTTGAATAACATTAATTAATTCTAAAATTGAAGTTTGTCCAATTAGACTATTGTATTTAACATTCTTAAAATAATTTTCAGTCCACAGGTCATGTTTTTCACCGATTAACAGGACATCATAACCCTTAGATAAAAGTGTTTTGGCCAATTCAACATAATTTTCAATAGGCCATCTTCTTAAAGCGTCATCTCTAAGATAATTTTTAGCTCCTCCTGGAGCTAAAACGATAGTAGAAGAAGTCATAAGATTTCTAATTTTGGGTGATATATTGTCTATGGTTGAGTCGATTATGGGGTAAGAGGATTCGTTTAAATTTATCATTTTTAAATATTCAGTTTCATGAGGGATTTTGGCTTGTGGATTAAAAAAAATAATTTCTTTTTTGAAAGAAAAAAGAGAGAAAAGAGAATATCTCCAATCTTTATGTCCGACAAATACTTTTTCGAAACTTTTGCCAATTAATAATTTCCATATTTTTAAAAATTGCACTAATGAAAAAAATATATTTTTTGAAAAAAGGGTTTTTTCATCAACTTCAATAAACCTATCAGCAACCTGCCAGGCTAGAATAAGAGGCTTAATTATTGAGCCTCCAATAAAGATGATTTCATGAAGGGGATATTTCCTTTTAAGAGCAATTAGCATAGGGGACATCATAATGGTGTCGCCGATTGCACCTATTTTAATAATTAATATTTTTTGTTTTTTATTAATCATATTTTTAAAAATTTGATTGTGTTTTATTATATATTAATTTTTCATATAAGCAAAAATATTATGGTTGAATGAAAAAGAGATCTAATTATTTATTGAGATTTTTGGATTATTATTTGGGTATTCCTATTGTGTTTATATTAGGAAAAATATTCAAAAAAAAGAAACCTTTTCCATCTGACATTTCAATTATTGGTATTTTAAAACCTGTAGCTATTGGGGATCTGACATTATTATCAGGTATAATTAGAGATCTTAAGAATGTTTTTCCTTTTGCCCGAATTATAGTTTTTTCCGGTGAAGACAATTCAATTTTAATTCCGCATATAAAAGGTATATATAAAAATATAATAATACCTATTAAAAACCCTTTACTATCAATGAGATTGATACGGGACTGCGATTTAGACATCTTAATCGATTTTTGTTCTTGGCCAAGAATAAATGCTATAATTTCCTTTTTTTCAAAGGCTAAATATAGCATTGGCTTTAAAACAAAAAGGCAGGCAAGGCATTTTATTTATGATCAGGCTATAGAACATCAAGAGGATATTCATGAGATAGATAATTATCGAAAATTAATATCTATTTTCGATCTTAAGTTTCATCATTTGCCGAAGCTGGTGTTATTAGAAGAGAAGCCTTTAGAAATTCAAGAGGATAATTATTGCGTTTTTCATTTAGCCGCGGGGGGATATAAGAATGAATATAGACAATGGTCTTTTGAAAATTGGTTAGATTTATTTAAATTTTTGAAAGCTAAGAATAGTAAAGTTTATTTGTTAGGCAGCAAAACTGATTATCTTTTAAATAAGAAGTTTCTTCTATATTGTGATAAGCCTGAAGGGCTAGAAAATTTAGCCGGCAAATTTACTTTTTCTCAAAACCTTTCAATAATTGCGAGAGCAAGAGCAGTAATAAGTGTAAATACCGGAATTATGCATATAGCAGCAGCATTAAAGGTCCCAACTATCGGACTGAGCGGGCCGACAAATATCAATAGATGGGGGGCTATAGGCTCATTTGGTTATAATATTTGTCCAGACGTTGATGGCTGTGGTTTTTTAAATTTGGGATTTGAATATAAGAATCAAAGAAAAGATTGTATGAAACATATTTCTTCAAAAAAAGTCATTAGCCTTTTAGATCAGCTTTTGGAAGAGCCTCAATTTTCTTACAAAATAAAATAGATGATAAAAAATAATAAAAAACCATTATTGGTATCAATAATATGCCTCCATCGGAAATAGCGCAAAAAAGATAAGTAATTAAGCCAATAATAATTGCTTTAGTGGGCAGATTTTTATTTCTGTAAATTGGAGAATTAATTTTCAAAAGAAAAAGTGGTGAAAAAAGAGCCAATAAAAAAGCTAGCAGTCCAAAAATACCAAAATTTTCTAATATACTTAAATAGACCATTTCAGAAATTCCATAAAATGAAGAACTTGAGAAAAATTTAATGTTAGAAAAAGCGAAATTTTCTAACCTTCCTCCTACAGTAGGATCAAATAGCCATAAGAAAGAAAAGTTGTAAATGTAGATAAATAGACCTATGCAAGAGGAGATTATTAATGTAAAAAAAATAGATTTATATATAGATATTTTTTTATTTGTATTTAAAAATATATAAGTCAAAATTTCACAAAATAAGAGCGCTATCCATACTGTTCTTGAAAGAGTAAATATTAAAGATAGTTTAACAATCGATCTTTTATAAATATTTTTTTCCAAAACCTTGTAAAGGGGCAGGAGCATTAAAAGGCACATTCCAAAGAGATTACCATTATTATAAGTAGATATAAGTTTAAAAATTTCGCCGCGATTTATATGTTTATTTTCTATGTTTCCCAGGTCATGATAATTGATAGTCAAAAAAGGAATTTCGATAAAAGATTTTGTAATTATTTTATAAATGAATAAAAAAATTCCATAGAGAGCAAGAAAAAAAATACCTTTTTTAATAATTTTGAAAAATAAATCTATATCAATTTCCTGAATATATTCTGATAAAATTAAAAAAAAGATAAAAGAAAAAATAAAAAAATTTAAAAAAAATGAGATCGTAAATCCAATATGTGAATAACCATTAATAAGAATCGAAATCAGACTAATAATTTGAAAAGGAATAAATGAGAGGAAAATTGCTAAGTGATTTTTATTAATTCTATATGTTTTTCTAAGCAAGAGCAATAAAGATAAAAAACCTAAAATCAGATATCCCCATGTTATCGGGAGGGTATAAATTTTTATACCACCTTTGGGAAAGATTAGTATAAAAAGAGCTAAAAGAATAAAAAAAAAGGTTTGATAAGAAGTTTTAGTCCTTAATTTGGCTATTCTAAAAACAATCATTCTGATTTTAGATGTTTACCAAGTACTGCGTATAGCTTCATCATATCAATAGGCTTTTTGTTGCCAAAGATTTTTTCAAGAGTGGCGTCCGGAATGATTCTTCGTTTATTTTTAGGATCTTGAAGATTGTTATCTTTGATATAGCTCCATGTCTTTTTCATTATTTCAGATTTTGTAGCTCTGTTACTTTTTACTATTTTTTCTAGTTCGGGGGAGATCGAGAAATATTCAGGACCTTTCTTTTCTTTTTTTTTAGTAGTCTTACTTTTAGCCTTGGTTTTTGTTTTGCCCTTTCCCTTTCCTTTTTCTTTTGGTTCTTCTTTTTCGGATTTTTCTTTTTTGTCTTTTTTAGAAGCAGGTTTTACATATGCAGTTTTAGGATAATTGGCACCATATTTTTTTTCTAAGTCATCTAAATTATTTACTATGACATTGCAGTCTGGAAAATTAGTACAAGAATAAAATATTTTGCCATAGCGAGATCTTCTCATAATAAGTTTACCATCACAGCCAAGAGCCGGGCAGTCAGGTCTTTCTTCAGGTTTAAGTGCGTTCTCGCCCTTTTTAGGAATATTTACAATACCGTGACATGTTGGATAATTGCTGCATCCTAAAAATGCACCAAACTTCCCATGCTTAAGGACCATTTTTTCACTACATTTCGGACATTTTTGGTCCCAATCAAAGTTTTCAGCATAATCTTCTTTTTTAAACTCTAGAGATTCGATGGGGATGGTATAGTCGCACTCAGGATAATTGCTGCATCCATAAAAATATTTATTTTTTGACCATATTTTTTGAAGAAATTTTCCGCATTTTGGACAAACGTGTTTTGTTAAAACTTTTGGAATAGTAGCTTCTTTTTCAGCTTTTTTAACCATAGGAATAAATTCTTTCCAAAATTCTTTTACCAAGTCTTTCCAGTTTCTTTTATTTTCTGCAACTAGTTCTAAGTCATCTTCCATAGCTGCGGTAAATCCTACATTAACAATAGGAAGGAAATTTTCTTCCATCATATATGTAATTAATCTACCTAGCTCTGTGGGCTTTAAAGTATTTTTTTCTTTAGTGGTATATTCACGGCTATGAATTTTATTCATAATGGATGCATATGTAGAAGGCCTGCCAATACCAGATTTTTCTAATTCTTTTACTAAGGATGCTTCTGTAAATCTAGGGAGAGGTTTCGTAAAAGATTGTGAGGAAAGGATATCTAACAAGTTTAAAATCATTCCGTCGGAAAGATTAGGTAGCTTTTTATTTTCTTCGTTTTGATCATCTTCAAAATCTTGCTTTTCTTCATAGACTGCTAAAAAGCCGGGGAATTTGACAATTGAACCTGTAGCTCTAAGTATAATTTTTTTATCTGTTTCAATATTTGCACTGATTGTATCGTAAACAGCAGGGTTCATTTGAGAAGCAATAAAACGCTCCCAAATTAATGAATAGAGCTTGTTTTGATCAGGATTTAAAAACTTTTTAATATCTTCAGGAGGATGGTAAAGGTTAGTTGGTCTTATGGCTTCGTGGGCTTCTTGCGCAGATTTTTTGCTTTTATAATAATTTGGTTTTTCTGGAAGGTAGTTTTTGCCATATTTTTTTGAAATAAATGTTCTAGCTGAATGAAGTGCTTCATCTGCAACAGTAACAGAGTCGGTTCTCATGTAGGTAATAAGACCTTCTATGCCATGTTCTTTCATGTCCACCCCTTCATAAAGGGTTTGGGCTACGGACATTGTTCTTGATGCTGAAAATCCATAATGGCGGGATGCTTCTTGTTGCAAGGTTGAAGTAATAAAAGGAGGGACTGGATTGCGTCTTTTTTCCTTTTTTTCAACATCAGTAACTTTGTATTTAGCACTTTTAAGTTTTTCAACAATTTTTTCTGCTACATCTTTTGATGAAACCAAGAAAACATCTTTTTCAGAAGTTTTTTCTTTTTCAACTTTTTTCCCATCAACAGAGTAAAGATGAGCTTCAAAAGGTTTGTCTTTACTGCTGTTGTTTAAAACGGCATTAATATTCCAATATTCAACTGGTTTGAATTCTTCAATAGCTTTTTCTCTATCAACAACTAATTTTAATGCAACGGATTGCACTCTTCCTGCAGAAGTAGCTTTTCCTCTTTTGATTTTTCGGCTTAAAATAGGGGAAATTTTATATCCAACTATTCTATCTAAAAGACGTCTTGCCTGTTGCGCATCAACTAAAGCTTGATTGATAGTTCTAGGGTTTTCAAGTGCTTTTAAAACTTCATTTTTAGTGATGGAATGGAAGGTAATTCTTTTTATTTTAGCAGATTTTGGTAATATTTCAGCTATATGCCAAGCAATAGCCTCTCCTTCTCTATCAGGATCGGGAGCTAAATAAATTACATCTGCTTTTTTTGCCGCTGCTTTTAATTTACTAATGACTTCTTTTTTATCAGGGAGATTAATATATTTAGGTTTAAAGTCATGTTCTACATCAATTCCGAATTCTTTTTCGGGTAAATCTCTGATATGTCCAACGGATGATGCAAAATTATATTTTGGACCAAGAAATTTTTTTAATGTTTTAATTTTAGCTGGTGACTCTACAATAATTAAGGCTTTATCCATTTATGATTCCTTTATATTCCAAATCAATTTGATCAAATGATTTTTTAGAATAATTGTCAACTTTTGTCTTTTATTGATCATTTATGTTAAATTATTTTCGAACAAAGTGCAAAGTAAAGATGATTTCAGACGAAAAATTATTAGAATTCAATAGTAAAGGATATATTCCCGGACCTAAAGAAACCGAAGAAATTTTTTTGGAAAGGATCCAACTTTCTGAAAAATTATGCCAAGATCCCATAAGATTTTTTGAAGAAAATCAAAAATCTGCACCTTTCCCTTTAGAAAATAAACTATTAAAGCCACGTTGGAACTGGACAAGAGCTCAGCTTTTTCAATTATTTGATATAATCCCAACCGAGCTGGCTATGTTTTATAGTAATAAAGGACTAAGGTTTTTTCAGGGTGGAGCGACATGGCTTGTTGAATTTGGGGAAAATAAAATATCCCTGCCACTTTTGCAATTTAGGAAAAGGCTGCAAAAAGGGAGCTATCTATTTTTCTATTCTTTAGATGAGATCTTAGCTCATGAAGCTGTTCATTCAGCCCGCATAGCCTTTAATGAACCTAAGTCAGAGGAGATTTTTGCCTATATGACCTCTTCTAGGATGTTTCGAAGAGCTTTAGGCCCTATTATTAGAACTGCTTATGAAGTTGGAATATTCTTTTCATTTATGTTGATGGCTTTTGTATCGCAATTTTGTTCAATTTTTATATCGTCAGAGATCTTTTTAGCATTATCATTATTTAGTTTTTCAACAGCTTTGTTTATGCTTTTATTTGGGCTTTTTCGTCTGGCCCTTTATAAATTAAAGTTTAATAGGGTTTTTAAAAAATTAATCAAAATTGTTAAAGACAAGAAAAAAGCCAGATCTATTCTTTTTAGGCTTATGGATAAGGAAATTAGTGCTTTTTCAAAAGAGAGCACCGAAGCAATAAAAGAATATTTTGAAAAAAATAAAGTCAGCTCTCTTAGAATAAGACTAATTTCTCTAGCATATTTAAGTTAGAGCCTTTTTCTTTGTTTAGAAGAGCCAATTAAGAGTTTTTTTCGATATTTTGTGATCGTTCTTCTTTTACAAATATAGCCTTCATTTTCTAGCTTTTGGGATAATTCAATATCTGAAAAGGGATAAAATTTATCTTCATTAGCAATTAAACTTTTTAAGGTATCTATCGCAGCTTTTGAAGATGTTTTTTTGTTTTCTTTGGATTGCAGGCTAGATGAAAAAAAGTCTTTGATCGGAACAATACCAATCGGACAAGAAATATATTTATTAGAAATTGCTCTAGAAATTGTTGACGGATGTAATTTTAGTTCAGTGGAGATCTCTTCAATGGACATGAACTTGACACTATTTTTCCCTTCAAAAAATGCTATTTGTTTTTTGCAGATTAGAGAAATGATTAATAATAGAGTTTTATTTCTGATATTTAATGCTTTTTGCAGCCAATCAAAAGAAAGTTTATATTCATGAACAAATCTTTTTTCGTCTTCGTTTTTTAAAGTAGAAGATAAAGAGCGATATTCAGGATTTAAATTTAAAATCGGAAGCTCTTCTTCATTTATGATAACCATCCATTGTTCATTTATTTTTTTTATATATGCATCGGGACAGATATTTGCAAAAAAATGGGTATCAAAACATTTTGCAGGCGATAAATTTATATTTTTTATTCCTTCTTCGAAAAATGATTTTATTTGATTTGTAGAAATTTTTAATTTTTTTCTTATATTTAAGAATCTATTGTTCAATAAATCATCAAAATGATCTTTTACGATAAGATAAAAAATTGAATTTTTATTTTTAATTTGAGAAAGGATGCATTCTTGTAAGTTCTTTGATGCTATTCCATTAGGTTCAAAAGACTTAATAATATTTAGGACCCATTCTATTTTTTCTATCGAACACTCTAATTTTTTTGAAAGAGCTTTAATAGAATGGTTGAAATATCCCGACTCATCTAAGTTACCAATAATGTTCTCTGCAATAATTTGGTCTTCCTTTTTATCAAAGGAATCCTGTGATTGTTTAATTAAATGTTCGTACAAGGAAGGTATATGGGGAATTAAATTAAAATTGATATCAGTAGTTTTTTTAGAATAGTTCAATTCTAATAGCGGATTTTCTTCGATTTCTTTTTCTAAGAGTACTTTTAATTCCATAATAGGAAGCTTTAATATTTCTATAGATTGTTTCATAGCTTGGGTCATCATGAGATATTTTTGTTGAGAGAGAATGGCTTTTTGTTTTTGGATTTGTTTCATTTTAATCACACTCTTGTTCTATACTTTTCCCATAACATATATTTAATTAAATTCAATTGTTTTTTAGGTTTGAGATGATTAAAAAAGCAGCTGTTTTTTGTAGCCGTGGGCTAGGTGATGGTCTATTGTTTTTAATTGTTTCAAACAATTTAAAGAATAATGGCTATCAAGTAGATACTTTTCACAACAGTTTGTTTCAAATAGAAAACTATTTTCCCGGTCTGCCGATTAAAGAATATCCTCAAGAACAAGAAATTGAGCAATTATTAAGACAATATGATTTGATAATTATTAATTCAGATAGTTCTCTAATCAATCAGCATATTTTGAAATATTCTAAAATGAATTTCCCTCAAAAGACATGGGAGCTCCATCCTTCGACTTGCAAAGGTCATGGAAAAATTATTGGAGATTATAAATTTAATATAAAAAAATCTATGGCAGAAAATTTAAAAATTTTTTGTTCAACAAATCTTCAATTGTCAAATGCAGCCAAGTCAAATGGAATTGTTTATAATGATAAATTGGTGAATAGGAAATTTCTAAATAGAATAATTATTCATCCAGAAAGTTCGCAAAATAGTAGAAACTGGCCTAAAAGAAAATTTCTGAATTTATCTAAAAAATTAATAAATAAGGGATTTGAACCTGTTTTTATAATTCCCGTTGAGTTGGTAGGGGATTGGAAAGGGGTTAATAATGTTAAAATATTTGATTCTTTAGAGGCATTGACTGAATTTATTTTTGAATCAGGATATTTAATCGGAAATGACTCGGGTCTAGGACATTTGGCTTCGAATTTAAATATTCCAACCCTAACAATTTTTTCTGAAAAAAGAAAGAGCACTTTTTGGTTTCCGAATTGGGCTCAAAATGTAGCTATTTCTCCGAGAAATCTTCCTAATTTTAAAGGAATGAGATTAAGGGATAAATATTGGAAAATTTTTATTACGGTTTTTAGAGTTTATAAAAAGTTTAAAAAAATAATACCGGAATAGTTATGAAATGTGCCTTTTTTAGTTGTAATGGGTTAGGAGATGGGCTTGTTGCTTTGACTTTGTCGAACAATTTAAAATTGAACGGATATGAAATTGATACATTTCATAATAGTCTGGGGGAGATGGCTTCTTGGTTTAATTATCTTCCAATATTAAAATATCCAACAGAAGAGGAAGTTTATTTAGTTTTAGAAAATTATGATAGAATATTTGTCTCATATAATGATTCTTCTAAATTTGTAATGAAACTGATCAAGGAAGGGAAAAAAAAGTATAAAAATAAAATTTATGTAATAAATCCATGTCCATCTAGGAAAATTGGAGGACAGCCTTTTTATGAAGATGCCTTTTTAACTCCTAAACTCTCTGTTGTCGATAATTTAGTAAATTTTGCAAAAAATATATTAAAACTAAAAAAAATTGAAAAAAATATTCTAATTTCCCCACCGGAAAATATAACTTTTCGAAAAAATATTTCTAGAATAATTATCCATCCAACAAGCGCAAAAGCTTCAAAAAATTGGTCATCAGAAAAATATATTGAGCTGGCGAAAGATTTGACAAAAGAAGGTTTTGAACCTGTTTTTGTTGTAAGTGAAAAAGAAGAGAAGGAGTGGGCTGGGATAAGAGATAAAAAAATAGAGTTAAAAGTATTTTCGGAATTTCATTCATTAGCCTTTTTTGTTTATGAATCGGGATATATGATAGGGAATGATTCCGGAATTGGACATCTGGCATCTATTTTAAATATTCCAACATTAACAATTTTTAGGAATCATAGAACAGCAGCTCTTTGGCGGCCGGGCTGGGCGAAAAGTAAAACAGTCTATCCCAATAAGTTAATTCCGAATTTATCTTTTTTTAGATTAAGGGATAAATATTGGCAAAGATTTATTTCAAAAAGAAAAGTATTAAAAGAATTTAATAAGCTTATAATTTAATGCATTTGCAGTTGTGTAAAATATATTTTTCACATAATCTTTATTATTAAGAGAGTAAAAATATGGAAACTATTATGAAACGATTTTTTCTAATATCAATGATAGCAGCTTTTGCAGGACTTTGCGCAGAAGATGTTTATTTCGCAGAAAATGACTATTACCAAGAAAATGAGATAGCAGCTCCGCCAAAAGAAGAGATGCCTGTTGATAATAATCGTACAAAATATGTTAGGCTGGGACTTGTTGGCGTGCCCTCAAATAGCACTTATATTATGGCGCCTTATGCAACTTTAGGCTGGCTTTTTAGAGATGACAATACCGGTATCGACTATTCGATTAATTATGGAATGATAGAGCATCATCATAAATCTGTAATACATTTTGCTGCTCCTAAAATGCAGTTTATTAGTTTTATGAATCCCGTAATCAAACATAGTTTTTTTGTTGGTGTTGGAGGGAGTATCGGAGGCAATTTTTCTGACAATTCTAAATTTGTTGGTCTTCTTGCCAATTTATCTTTAGGTTATACAATTCAATCTGAAGGGAAGCCGAAAAATTATACTCACTTTATTTGTCTGGGTGGAGGAATGCCAACTATTCCTTTTGTTAAAAAAGGAAATGTTTACAAGCCTTCTTTTGATCTAACCGCGGGATTAGGATTTTAATTTATAACCTGAAGTTTTGCATATTTTGCAACAAGCGATCTTAAAGTATCGTTTTCTTCGAAAAGGACATCAACCGTTTCACCAAGAGAAGAATTATAGATTTTTTGAATTGTTCCAGTTCCAAATGTTTTATGAAGGACTTTCATGCCTTCATGAAAGTTGTCGGCGGATTCAGGAATAACTTCTTCTAAATTTTCTCTATTTTCACCAACATATTCAAGATATTCTTCTGATATTTCTTTTAAAAAACGGGAGGGTCTCATTATTTTAGGAGTACCCCAAAGAAATCTAAATTGAGCAAAAGAAAGATAGAGATATCTTTTTGCTCTTGTTATCCCTACATAGCAAAGGCGTCTCTCTTCTTCTACTTCTGAAGAAGAGCTTTTACTATTAAGATGGGGGAATAGATCCTCTTCCAGACCGACGATAAAGACCAGTTCAAATTCCAATCCTTTTCCATTATGTATAGTCATTAATTTTATTGAGGGCTGATTAATTTTTTCTTCCTGCATAGTGTTAAGAGAAAGCTCTTCTAGAAACATTGAAATGGTTGCTTCTTCATGATCTTGTTCAAAATCTACAGCTTTAGTAATAAGCTCATTAATATTTTCTTTCCTTTCTTCAATTTTTTCAGGATCTTCTTTTAAATAAGAGAGATAATTCATTTGATCAATTGTCTCTTCAATTATTTCTGAAAGAGAAAGATTTTTATTTTTGATTTCGTTTCTTAAATAGTAAATTCCATCAACATATTCTTTTAAGCTCTGTAATTGTTTTGAAGACAATCTCACATCATTAAATTCAAGAGGGTTGTTAGTTAACCTGTAACATAATTGCAATATGGGAATGTTTAGCTTTTCTGAAAAATAAAAAAGTTTATTTAATGATGCTTTTCCAATGCCCCGTTTTGGCAGATTTATTGTTCTCGAAAAAGAAATATAATCCTGATCTGAAATTATAAGTTTTATAAAAGCTAAAACATCTTTTATTTCTTTTCTTTGGTAAAAGGAAATGCCTCCATATATTTTATATGGAAGATTGTGCAGTCTTAAAATGTCTTCAAAGACCCTGGACTGAAAATTAGTACGATAGAAAATTACAACATCATCTAAGGAGAGTTTGTTATGTATCTTCTGTTTTAAAATCTCTTTTACAACAAAATTGGCTTCGTCTTTATCGCTTTCAGCAGAATAAACTTTAACTTTTTCGCCATCTCCAAGTGTGCTGTATAAATTTTTTTCTAACCTATCCGGATTATTTTTTATCAAGCTGTTAGAAGCTTTTAAAATTCTATTTGTACTTCTATAATTATGTTCCAGAGGGA
>CAYNVX010000014.1:0-18799 GCA_964400755.1 uncultured bacterium
GCAATTTTAGCCAATAAATGAAGGTGTCGTTTATCATCGCAGGCAAAAAGAAAGAATAGTGTCTTAACGGGCTTTCCATCTAAAGCACCATATTCAATAGGTTTTTTAGGATAGACTACTGTTACAATATCATATGTTTTGGGAAGTAAAAAATCTCTTGTATGAGGAACTGCAACACCATGATTTAATGCTGTAGGCATCATTTTTTCTCTATCTAGCAAAAGGTCCGATAGAACATCTTTATCAAGGTTCAACTCTTTTGCAATAATTTTAACCGATGCTTTAATTACATCTTCTTTAGTTTTACCTTCTACGCCGGTAATAACATTACCTTTTAAAAGTCCTCTAAATAGCGAATAGGCTTGAGTTCCTATACTTTTAGAAATGATCTTTTTAGCTTGTTCTCCATGAATATTAAGTTTATCTTCCGCTTCTTTTGAAAAGGGGTGAAAACCATCTTTTGCTTCACCTTTTCTGCAGCTTAAAACCCAATCTTCAATCTCTGTTCTAGAGAATCTATATTGATGGTTCAAGCGATAGGCTGGTATCTTTCCATCTGTAAGCCAACGACGAATTGTCGTTTCTGAAACATTTAAAAGATCAGCCACATCTTTAATTTTTAAATCCATCTAGACTCTCCTTTTTTTAAAAAAAACCAAAAAGATTTATCTACTTGTCATAACAGAAAAATAATTACAATTGAAGAAAATTTTTATAAGATTTAAAAACAGAAGATTAAAAAAGGTTAAATAATTTTATTATTTCTTCTTTTTCATTTAACCGAAGAAGCTGCCGACGAATATTTTCATCTTTAATAGCTATGGTCAAACGTGATAAAAGCTGTAGATATTCTGTTTGTTTGCTCTCTGGCCCGCCTATCATAAAAATGATCCTTACAGGCATGCCATCTAAAGATTTCCAATCAAGTCCTTGTTTTTTTTGAATGCCAATAGCAATAAAAAAATCATCGACATCATCCATTTTAGCATGAGGAATAGCAATTCCCATGCCTATACCTGTAGAGACGATCTTCTCTCTATCTGTGATAGCTTTATGAAAAAGGGTCTTGTTGGGAAGCCTTCCTGTAGCATGAATTACATTGATTAATTCATGAATAGCCTCTTCTCTAGTTGTCGATCTTAAAAAAGCAACGAGGTTCGGATCTAAATAATCCGATATCTTTAAAATATATTTCTTTTTAAATCGGCCTAAAAAATCTACGATATTGCCGATATTTTTAATTCGTTCCAGTATGGCCAAAGCCGCCCTCTCCTCTTGAAGATATTGTTAATTCTTCCTCTATAGTAAAATCTGCTTGAAAAACTTGAGCTAAAACAAGCTGCGCAATGCGCATATCCGGCTTAATAACAAAGCTCTTTTTACTATGGTTAATTAATATTACCCCTATTTCCCCACGATAATCTTCATCTATCGTTCCAGGTGTATTTAAAACTGTAATCTGATGAGAAAGAGCAAGACCACTTCTTGGTCTTATCTGCATCTCATAACCTTTTGGCAGTTCAACAAAAATACCGGTCGGCACTAATAGTGAACTTCCAGACAATAGTTCTATTTCATTTTCAATTGCAGCTTTTAAATCAGCTCCGGCAGCTTTTTCAGTAGAATAGTGAGGTAAATATTTGTTATTTTTCGCTATTATCTTAACTTTTATCTTAGCCATTATTAGTTATCTGTTCTTTATTTTTTTCACTAAATTTTAATAGCTGCTTTAATTTTTGAGGAAGGGTTTCATCAATATCAGAAATTACTTGGTTATCCATTAAAAATTCTATAAAAAATGAAATTCTATTTTTTAAATCTTTTCTATTTACAATAGCGTCAATCATTCCATTTTCAAGTAAAAATTCTGATTTTTGAGCACCTTCCGGCAATTTTTCTTTAATTGTTTGTTCAACAACCCTTGGTCCGGCAAAAGCTATCAGGGCTTCTGGCTCAGCTAAAATTATATCGCCGAGAGAAGCAAATGAAGCTGTTACTCCACCTGTTGTTGGATTTGTTAAAATAGATATGTAGGGAAGATTCTTTTCATGAAGTTTTGTAAGAGCAGCAGATGTTTTTGCCATCTGCATTAAAGAAAGTACAGATTCCTGCATCCTAGCTCCACCGGAAGCTGAGACAATAACTAAAGGCAGATTATTTTTTGCAGCAAATTCAATAATTAAAGTAATTCTCTCGCCCACAACGGATCCCATGGAACCGCCCATAAAAGAAAAATCTAAAACACTTAACGCCATGTCTCGATTATTTATCTTAGCCACACCAACTTTTACAGCTTCGTCGTTTTGTGATTTTTCCTTAGCTTCTTGTAATCTCTCCGTGTAGGGTTTTGAATCAACAAAGTTTAATGGATCTTTAGACTGTATTGCAGTGAATTTCTCTTCAAAAGAGTTTTCATCCGTTAACAAGTCAATTCTCTGCTTTAAAGTAAGACGGTAATGATAATTGCATTTAGGACAGCAATTTAGATTTTCAGAAAGCTCATTAGCATGGATCATCTCTGTACACTTCGTACATTTTATCCATCCGCTAAAGCCATCTTTCTTCTTATTTTCTATTTTAATTTTTGGTTGAAAAAAGGCCCATATTTATCTCAAATTAAGTTATTCTTTGAAAGCACTATATTTTAACATAAAACCAAAATTCTACCAAGCTATCTAAAAGTTTAACATAAGCTCTTAAGTTAGAGCAAGCCCGCCTATAAAATAAAAATTTTAATAAGAGGGCAGTCCATCAACTAATAGCTTTATTATAGCGGCTTTCAATCTCCTTCCAGTTAAGTACCTTCCAAATATTTTTTATATAATTTGCTCTTTCGTTTTTATATTTTAAGTAATAGGCATGCTCCCAAACATCAACACAGAATAAAGGAACAATCCCTCTAGCGCTTAAAAGTTCATGATTAAGACAGGCTGAAATAACCAAATGCTTATTCTGTTTGTTAAAGCCTAGCCAACCCCATCCTGAACCCTGAATAGCTGTGGATTTCTCATTAAATTTTTCAACAAAGTCCTCAAAAGAGCCAAAATCATCTTCAATAGCTTTAAATAAAGGACTGTTTTTATCATAAACACCGCCGCCTTTATTAACAGGAGCCATTATTTCCCATAAAATACTATGGTTTATATGCCCTCCGCCATTGAACTTAATAGAAGCTTGCAGCTCTACCATTTTTGTTGCATCTTTTTTAGCTTCAGCCTGATGATATTTTTCTAAAGTCTCATTTAATTTAGTAACATAGCCTCTATGATGTTTGTCATGATGAAGCTGCATCATTTCAGCAGTGAAGACAGGTTCTAATTCATTATAATCATAAGGAAGATCTGGAAGCTGATATTGAGTTTTTCCATTTGCTGACATTTGAATTTTCTCCTTTTTTTTATCATTTGCTAAAATTAGATAACCATAGAAAATATTTTTAGACAACCTATCTTTTAAAGTAATAAATTTATAGCTTCATCTACTAAAGCTACTCCAATAATTTGTATGTTGTCGAAAAGTGTTTTAGAGAGTCCTTTTAAATTCTTTTTGGGAATTATTACTTTTTGAAAGCCCATGTTTATAGCTTCTTTTATCCTGCTCTCTATTCTTGTAACGGTCCTCACTTCTCCTCCGAGGCCTACTTCACCTATGACAACGGTATCTTGAGAAAGTTTCCTATTAGAAAAAGATGAGGCAATTGCCATCACTACTCCTAAATCTATTGCAGGTTCTTTTATTTTCATTCCGCCAGCAATTGATACAAAGACATCACTATTATAAAGAGCATATCCGACTCTTTTTTCTAATACTGCTAATAAAAGAGAGAGTCTATTTTGATCAAAGCCGGTAGATTTGCGAGAGGGAGTAACAAAACAGCTAGATGAGACTAAAGCCTGTACTTCAATAAGTATTGATCTCAATCCTTCTACAGTAGGAACTATTACAGAACCGGCAATATCTTTAACCCTTTCCTGTAAAAAAGCCTCTGATGGATTTTTTATTTCAGAAAGGCCAGTTTCTTTCATTTGGAAAATAGCTATGTCATCTGTTGGGCCGAATCTATTTTTAATAGACCTTAGAAGACGGAACCCCTGATTTTTTTCTCCTTCAAAATCCAATACTGTATCAACTATATGCTCTAATACTCTTGGTCCGGCAATCTCCCCTGATTTGGTAACATGTCCAATTAAAAATGTAGTTATTCCATAACCTTTGGCAATATGCATAAATTCAGTAGCTATTTCTCTCACTTGAACAATTGAGCCGGGAGAAGAAGGTATTTCCGACTTATATAAAATTTGTACGGAATCTACAATAATAACATCAGGTTTTATCTGATCGATTTGAAGTTTAATAGCACTAAAGGAAGTTTCACTAAGCAAGTATAAGTTATCACTGTCGATTTTCAATCTAAAAGCTCTCAAAGATATCTGTTCAGCAGATTCCTCTCCGCAAATATATAAAACTTTATAATTTTGCAAGGCAAAGGCATTTGATATCTGCAGAAGAAGTGTAGATTTTCCGACTCCCGGTTCACCGCCTATCAAGATTAAAGAACCTGTAACAATTCCATTTCCCAGAAGTCTGTCGAATTCAGAAATATTTGTATAAAGTTTTTTAAAAGTAGTGACATCAAGATCTTTTAATTTGACACATTTAACAATATCATTTTTTTTTGCTTCAAATCTTCTTTTTTTATCTTCAACTATCATCTGTTCAACAAAAGTATTCCAGCTACTGCAGTTAGAGCAGCTGCCGGCCCATTTTATTTGAGTATGTCCGCACTCATTGCAAAGCCAGACCGATTTACTTTTGCTCATAGATCCCTAACCTTTTTAATATTTGAAAGAGCTTCTTTAGCAGCCTGCTGCTCTGCAAGCTTCTTAGTTGGTCCAATACCTATGCCGAGTTCTTTTTCATTTATAAATATAGCTACTTCGAACTGTTTGTCATGATCGGGGCCGGATTCTTTTAATAATTTATATTCAGGAGAGCTCTTAAATTTCTTCTGACTAAGTTCTTGGATTTCCGATTTAAAATTTATTGAAGGATTTTTTATGGTTTCTTCGAATTCCTCTTTAAAATGCTCTAGTAAAAATTTTTTTGATTTCATAAGCCCTTGATCTAAAAATATTGCTCCGATCAGAGCTTCAAAAACATCGGCTAAGATAGTCTCCCTTCCTCTGTTTTTAGACTGCTGTTCGCCCCGGCCTAATAGGACATATTTTTCAATTTTCAGTTTTTTTAAAAATTTGGCACAGGAAGGAGTATCTACCAAATGGGAGCGAATAGAGGAAAGCTTTCCTTCAGAAGAAGAAGGAAGCTTCTTGAAAAGGTATTCTGAAACAACAAGGCCTAAAACGGCATCGCCTAAGAATTCAAGCCTCTCATTATGCTCTTTAATATCCTTATACTCATTTACAAAAGAGCGGTGTACAAAAGAAAGATAAAGTAAATTTTTATCTTTAAATTCAAACTTTATAACTTTTTCAATCTCTTTTGATTGAGCTTGCAGCTTTTTATAATTATCCATACTTGTAGTTTTATCTCATTTGAGGTATTTTTCATTAGTTATTTTATCAAAAAAACATTATGGCACAAATAAATAAACATTTACTTACACTAAAATCCAATTATCTCTTTGCGGAAATTGAAAATAGAGTACAGAATTTATTAATAGGCAGTACTGATATTTCATTGATAAATCTAGGTATTGGCGATATTACAATTCCCCTCTCTGATTACATTACAGATGCTATTTGTCAAGCTACGCAGGAGCTCAGCTCTTCTGCTACATTAAAAGGCTATGGCCCAGCTCAGGGCTATCTTTTTTTAAGAGAAGCCATAATAAATAATGATTATAAAAATTTAAATATAACCCCTGCTGAGATCTTCATTTCAAACGGCACAAAATGCGACAGCTCGAACATACAGGATCTTTTTTCAGATTCCAACATAGTAGCAATTACCGACCCTGCCTATCCTGTTTATGTAGACATCTCAAAAATGACTGGTAAAAAAATTGTTTATATACCTTGTTTTAAAGAAAATGATTTTCAGCCTTTACCCCCAAAAGAACATGTTGATTTGATTTATCTTTGCTCACCCAACAATCCAACGGGAACGGTCCTTACAAAAGAAACTTTACTCCAGTGGGTAGACTATGCAAAAAAGGAAAAGGCTCTAATATTTTTTGATGGAGCATATGAAGCTTTTATAACCTCTGAGAATATTCCTCGCTCTATTTATGAAATTGAAGGAGCAAAAGATGTTGCGATAGAATTTAGAAGCTTTTCAAAAAAGGCAGGATTTACCGGACTCAGATGTTCCTATCTTGTAATTCCAAAATCGATCTATGTTGACGAGGCTTCTATACATGCTCTCTGGTCAAGAAGGATTAACAGCAAGTTTGGAGGGATAGCCTATCCGATACAGAAAGGAGCGGAAGCTATCTATTCTGAAAAAGGACAAAAAGAGATCAATAAAATCATTTCGACATATCAAAGCAACACCCAGCTTTTACTAAATGGCTTAAAAGAATTGAATTTTGAAGTATTTGGCGGAGTAGATGCTCCATATGTTTGGTGTAAAACCCCTAACAATCTCTCCTCTTGGGAATTTTTTGATCTACTTTTGAACAAATATCATTTAGTATGTGTGCCGGGAGAAGGCTTTGGCAATAGCGGAAAAGGGTTTGTCCGTTTTTCCGGATTTGCAAAAAAAGAAAATATTATGAAAGCACTTAACAACCTGAAAAATTTATGAAAATTTCTGTTTTAAACCAGCATCAGGCCTTTTTTCAACAAAACGGCTTTATTGAATTTGAAGAAGTGCTTTCAATAGAAGCAATTGACATACTCACTCAAGAAATTGACAATCTTTTAGCAAAAAGGTTAGAAATTCCAACATTTAAGCTAATAAAAAAAACCTCTTATGACCTTTACAGAAATGGAAGGGATCTATTTAGGGATTCTGCACTTATTAAAAGCTATTCTTTAAAACGAAACTTTGCAGAAATAGCTAAAACTCTTTCCTGCACAAATTCATTAAGGCTCGCCTATGATCAGGCGATATATTCAAACAAGGTATCAGACAATCCTCTCATGGAAATGGCCTCATTAGAAGAGATCAGCTCATTTCAAGGCATACTACTCGGATTAATAATAAGACTAAGCGATCAGGAAGATAATGAAGGACTTGCTTTTTTACCTTCAAAAAAAGGCAATGTTACTTTTTTTAAAGCTAATACACCTATACCTTTGAAATATATATTCGATCAAAAAGAGAAGTTTTTTATGATTGTTTATTCAAAAGTAAAATCTATCTACAAACTTAATGAAGATGATCCTAACAAAAATTATCTGAAAAAATTTGGATATGTTTTTGGTGATCTTTTAAGAGACAAATATCATCCTATTTTAATATAATATTTAATTATTATTTTTATGAAATCTTTATAACTCCTCAGTAGATTATTATGCCTAAATTAGATATAAAAAAGATAGCAGACTATCTCAAAAAGATAAGTGAAGAAAGAGATTGGAATCAGCTTCATTCCCCTAAAAATATAGCTATGGCTTTAAATGTTGAAGCTGGCGAATTATTAGAAATCTTTCAATGGCTTACAGAAAAACAATCTTTTGAAATAAAAAAGAACAATGAGCTTTATACTCATGTAAAAGAAGAAGTATCTGATGTTTTATATCATTTGGTTCGCCTATCTGACATATTGGAAATAGACTTAGAAGATGCGTTTTGGGAAAAGCAAAAGAAAAATTTACAAAAATATCCTGTTGAAAAAGGAAAAGAACTGACAAGAAAAATGAAAACTATTACCGATTAGTATATTTCATTGGCTATATAAGCCATAATGGAAGCAGCTATGGCTAATTTTTTATCAGGATTCAGATTTGTTTTTAGATTATTAAAATTATTACCGGTTAGTCTCCAAATATTTTGATCTATCTGCTCTCTACTATTATGAGGAATTCCTTCAAAATCTTTTACAGCTTCACTTATTTCTTTATTAATAAAAGCAAAGGAAAGTTTAGCCAAAGCTTTTAGGCTCTCCAATTTTTCATTTAGTTTTAAAGCTTTTTGAGGATTAGAGACTCTTATTCTCTCTATCTCATTTAATAGACGATGTGCAAAAGTTGGGAAAGGAGCTTCATCATAAAGCTCTTCAATAATAGGGAAATCAGATCTAAAAGAAATATAATTTAACTTCTCTTCTATTTCTTTTACTCTACCAGAAAGAATAGGACTATAAACTGTTTTTTCTAAGACACTATTTAATTGAGTCTTGGACTGATCTAAAAAATAGCCTATTTCCAAAGGCATAAGATCAAAATATCTATCTGCAAGCTCATCTACCTTAATTAGAAGGTCATAGATCTCTTCTTTATCATCTTCTAAGCTTCTTGCCTGCTTTATTTCCTCTATACGCGAAAAAAGCTGTTGAGCTTCACAATTAAGGCTAGATGCTGCCGAACTAATGAACGGATTCGCACTTGTAGAAATTTTTATAGCTTTTTCCTGCAAATCTTCTAAAGAAGAAGAAAGCTCTAAAACTGCTCTTTGATTTAACTTATTTGGCTCTTTTAAATAAGAGCTGACCTGTTTTAACTGTCCAGTTAAGGACTGTATTTGTGATATATTAAGATCACTCATACCTACCCCCTTTTATATTAAAGATTATTAAAAAAATTATTATAGGGTCTTTTAGTATGTAAAAATATATAGTTAATTACAGCTTTATTTTATAGCTGCGCTAAGTTAATTATAATTGAATTATAATAATTTGTCAATGTAATAAAGATTATTTTAAAATTATAAAATCTCTTGTAAAATAGCATCTCTATGGAAGCCGAAATATTCTACAATATCCCCTTGAGGAGCAGAGATGCCGAATTCATCAACAGAGATAGCAACGCCATCCCTACCGATATATTTATGCCATCCTAAATTAACAGCGGCCTCTAAGGAGACTCTTTTTCCAATATCGCCGCCCACAATAGTTTCTTTATATTCTTTTGATTGTTTTTCGAAGAGCTCCCAAGATGGGAATGAAACGATACGGACATCTTTACCGATTTTTTCTAAGCTTTGCGAAACATCAAAAGCTAAAGCAAGTTCAGAGCCTGTAGCAAAAAGAGTAAAATCAGCCTTATTTTTTTCTTTTTTGACAATATAAGCTCCTTTAGAAAGGCCATCTTCATAAGAAACATTTGTTTCTTCAAGCTGGACTAAGTTTTGTCTTGAAAGTATCAGCGCCGTAGGACCTTTATGCTGAAGGGCCGCAATCCATGCCATTTTAACTTCATTTGAATCCGCGGGCCTTATAACTAATAGGTTGGGTATAGCTCTAAGTCCAGCGATATGTTCAACCGGTTGATGCGTAGGGCCATCTTCTCCTAGAAAAACAGAATCATGAGTAAACTGATAAATAACCTGTAATTTTGATAGAGCTGCCATACGTATTGCATTTTTCATATAATCGGAAAAAACTAAAAATGTTCCGCAAAATGGTAATATCTTCCCGGACAGAGCCAAGCCGTTAGCAATAGTTCCCATAGCAAATTCACGAACACCATATTTAATATTTCTTCCTAAAAAGTTATCTTTAGAAATAATTTGATGATCATCGATAAAAGTCATATCAGAACAAGATAGATCGGCAGAGCCTCCATAAATATGGGGAAGTAATTTAGCGAGTTTATTGATAACAATATTAGAAGAAGATCTGGAAGCAATAGGCGATTTGATTTCTAAAGTTTTCAGTTCATCAAAAAGATTTGGAGGAATAATTTTATTCTGCATCTTCTTGAATTCTTCAAAAAGCTGAGGATTTTCCAAAGCCCACTCATTGAACATTTCCGTCCACTGATCTTCAATTTGCTGTTGTTTTTTAAGTTTTAAATTAAAAAACTCATAAACAGACTGAGGTACATAGAATTCTTCTTTAGGAAGTTTTAAAAATTCTTTAGCTGCATTAATTTCCTGTTCTCCAAGGGGCGAGCCATGCACTTTATGAGAACCTGCTTTTGTAGGAGCTCCTTTACCGATAATTGTATTGGCTACTATAAGAACCGGCCGTTCCTGTTTTTCTTTAATTTCATTAAAGACGGAGTCCATAGCTTCAAAATCATGTCCGTCGATTTCAAAGACATCCCATCCATAAGAGCGATATCTAGCTTTCGTATCTTCGGAAGAGCATTCATCTAAAGCGCCGTCTAAGCAAATTTTATTATAGTCATAAATCAATACCAAATTATCTAAGTTCCAGTGTCCGGCAAGAGAGGAAGCCTCTGCAGCAGCGCCTTCCATCATACAGCCATCGCCTGCCAAACAATATATTTTATTATTGAATAATTGATGTTTAGGTGTATTAAATTTTTTTTGTAGGATTTTATGTGCTAAAGCAAGACCTACACTGTTGCCAATCCCCTGACCTAAAGGACCAGTAGTAGCTTCGATTCCATCGATTTGGCCGAATTCAGGATGACCTGCTGTTTTTGCATTGAACTGACGAAAACATCTGATCTGATCTAAAGAGAGATCAAATCCTGCTAAAAAGATGCAAGAATATAGAAGCATCGAGCCATGTCCTGCGGACAAAACAAACCTGTCGCGGTTTATCCAATTAGCATTTTTAGGATTATGAGTGAGGACATACCCATAGAGATATGCCCCCAGCTCCGCACAACCAAGAGGAAGCCCGGGATGGCCGGACCTCGCCTTTTGAATAGCTTCCATGGACAGCTGACGAATGGTGTTAGCAATTTTTTTTAATTCATTTCTTATATCTGCGTCCATAAAGAAAAACCTTTAATTTTTTTTAACAAAGTGTCTTTTTTATCCTTATTTAAAAAAAGTAGCAAGTAAAAAAATGAATTTTGACTTTTGTTTGTTAAATAGGATAAATTAAGTCTCTGAAATTATAGATAATAAGGTGTTTTATGCTATCTCAAGAAATACGAAGAGGATTTTTAAACTTTTATAAATCAAAAGGACATGTAATTGTACCATCATCTTCGGTAATTCCTCATGATGATCCAACCCTTTTATTTACAAACGCCGGAATGAACCAGTTTAAAGATCTATTTTTAGGGAAAAGCAAAAGAGACTATTCCAGAGCGACAACAACTCAAAAATGTATTCGATGCAGCGGCAAGCATAATGATTTGGAAAATGTTGGACATACTTCCCGTCACTTAACCTTTTTTGAAATGCTTGGTAATTTCTCATTTGGCGACTACTTTAAAAAAGAAGCTATAGCTTTTGCATGGGAGCTTGTTACAAAAGTAATCAAATTTGACGAGGAGAAGGTCTGGGCTACTGTATTTAGAGAAGATGACGAAGCATTTTCAATTTGGGAGAACTATCTTCCTAAAAGCAGAATAGTAAGGTTTGATGAAAAAGACAATTTTTGGGCAATGGGCGATACCGGTCCCTGCGGACCTTGCTCAGAACTTTTATTTGATCGGGGCAAAGCCTTTTCCGATGCGAAGTCCCCTCTTGAAGATATAACAGGTGAAAGATATTTAGAATTTTGGAATTTGGTCTTCATGCAGTATAACCGTGATGAAAACGGCACAATGAACCCTCTTCCGAAACCTTCTATAGATACTGGAGCAGGTCTAGAAAGATTAGTCTCTTTAAAAATGGGAGTTGACAACATATTTTTAACTGACATTTTAAGAACTTTGATAGCTAGAGTAGAGAACATTTCTAAAGTTAAATATGTCGAGTCAGACAAACATTTAGCACCTGTCTTTCATGTAATTGCAGATCATATCAGATCTCTTGCTTTTGCAATTGCAGATGGAGCTATCCCATCTAATGTGGATAGAGGCTATGTTTTAAGAAAATTACTTAGAAGAGCTGCAAGATATGGAAGGATGATAGGATTGGACAGACCCTTCTTATCTAAAATTCTGCCAACATTAATAGAAGTTATGGGATCGGATTTTCCTGAACTTAAAAAATCTGAAAATAAATGTGCTGAGATTTTAGAAAAAGAGGAAGAATCCTTTATCAAAACTCTTAATCGCGGCGGCAATTTATTAAATCAGATAATAGAAAAAGCGAAAGAAGAGAAAAGAAAAATTGAAGGAGAAGAATCTTTCAAATTAAAAGATACCTATGGATTTCCTATAGAGGAAATTTTACTTATAGCAAAAGATGAGCATTTAGAAGTTGATCTAAAGAGATTTGAAGAGCTGGAAGAAGAGGCAAAAGAAAAATCAAGAAATGCAAAAGAGAGTATATCACAAAAATTTTCAGAGAATTTCTTTGCTGACTTTTCAAAGAGTAATAAAGCTGTAGAATTTTTAGGACATAATATTTATGAAGCTCAAGCAAAAGTAATTGCGATAATAATAGATAATGAGTTCCAAGATTCTATTGAAGAAGGTCAGGATGGTCTTATCATTTTAGATAAAACTCCATTTTATGCTGAGATGGGAGGACAGATCGGCGACAAAGGAAAGATCAACACAAGCACTGCTTTATTTATAGTTGAAGATACCCAAAGTCCATTCTTGGGAGTAGTAACACATGTCGGCAAAGTAAAAAAAGGAAAAATAAAAATAAATGATCTTATCTCTGCAACAATAGACAAAGAAAGAAGATCCTCTGTTGAGAACAACCACTCGGCAACTCACATATTACATTGGGCACTTGGAAAAGTTCTTGGCGAGCATGTAAAACAGGCAGGATCTTTAGTAGATGACAAAAGATTAAGGTTTGACTTTGACCATCACAAAGCTTTATCACTTCAGGAATTAAGAGATATAGAGAGTCTTGTAAATAGTAAAATTAGAGAAAACAAACCGATAAATGATTATGAGCTTTCCTATGAGAAAGCTCAAAAAGATCCTTCGATAAAACAGATCTTTGGAGAAAAATATTTAGAGAAGGTAAGAGTTGTCGACATGGAGTTCTCAAAAGAATTATGCGGAGGAGCCCACTCTAAATCTTTAGGAACTATCGGTTATTTCAAAATAGCAAAAGAAAGTTCTATAGCAGCAGGTATTAGAAGGATTGAGGCGATGACAGGCAAGCTGGCAGAAGAATTGGTATATCATACTGAAGATTTAATGTTTGGCCTATCTGACTTATTTAAGACAACGCCTCAAAAACTTGATGAGAGATGCAGATTTGTTTTAGACGAGAACAAATCCCTAAACCAATATATCAAGCAGATTAGAAAAGAGCAGCTTGAAAATACATTTTCATCTGTCATTAACAAAGCTAAAAAGATTGGATCATTTAATATATTATCAGAAGAAATTAATTTAAATTCCAGCGAACTTGGCGGTTTTGCAAACAGCTTAATTGACAAGTTAAAATCGGCGATAATAATATTAGCAACTAAAAGCGACAACAAATGTCAATTTGTTATAAAAATAAGCTCAGACATCGTTGAGAAAGGCATTTATGCAAATGACTTGATCAAAGCCATCTCCCCTATTATCAAAGGCGGCGGCGGAGGAAAGAAAGATATGGCGCAAGCCGGCGGAAATGATCCCACAAAAATAGAAGAAGCTCTAACGAAAATAAATAGAATAATTGAAGAGAAGTGTTAGAAAAATTTAATAAAAGCCAGTCTATAGAGCAATTTATACATAAATTACAAAATGAGAATTCATTTGTAATTGAGAATATATTGGACTCTTCGAAAACAGCACTTTTGTCATATCTTCAAAAGATTATAAAAAAAGATATTTTATTTATCACGGCCAGTTCGAAAGAAGACAAACTCCTTGATGATTTCTCCTCTTTTGACAAACAAAATGTTATAGATTTTCCCGCATGGGAAACACTAATTGGAGAAGATATAAAACCAAGCTCCGACATAGTTGGAGAGCGCCTGCAGGTTTTGTACAAGCTGGCAACAAAAAAAGAAAATCATATTGTTATCTCTCCTTTGCACTCGCTTTTACAAAAAGTAGTTACGCCCAAAACAATTAAAGAAAGCTGCATAACTCTAAAAGTTTCTGAAAAGATCTCCTTTGAAGACTTCCAAAAAAAATTAATATTTTTAGGATACAAAAGATCTTCTATTGTATCCGACAAGGGAGAATTTGCAATTCGTGGAGGAATAATCGACATTTTCCCCTCTAATACCGAAGATCCCTTTAGGATAGAATTTTTTTCTGACGAAATTGATAATATAAGGATTTTTGATCCCATAGGGCAAAAATCTATTTCTAAAGTTGAAAAAATCTTTATTTGTCCATTGGACGAATATGATTTTTTAAAAAAGCAGGAACACCATTCTATTCTTTTAGACTATCTTGAAGAAGAAACTCTCATAGTCTTTGACGATCTTTTATCCATAGAAGACAAATATGTTTCTCTAAGATCAATGAGTGGCGTAAATCCAAAATACTTTTTATCTTTTGAAGATTTTTTAAAAAAGATTAAAAATCAAAAAAGGATCTTTTTTACCGAAAAAAATATAGAAAACCTCTCTAAAGTTATCACCTCAAATAAGGAAAAATATTTTCAAAAGGTAACCTTTGAAATCTTGAATGATACTTTTCATGCAATTAGATGGTTTCATCCATTTATATCTTTATATGACTATCTTCCTGAACAGATAAAAGAAAATGAAACAATTTTAGATCATTTCTCCTATTTTATTGATAGAAGATCAGAAATATTATTTTTAAATTCAACGGAAGTTGAAGAAAATGTTATCAAAGAAAAACTAAAAGAAAAAAAGATTGATCTTTCTTTGAATATCTCTTTTAAAAAAGGATATTTATCCTCCGGCTTTGTAATTAATGACATCCCATTAACGATTATACCTAATAGCGAGATATCCCATCGTCATAAACTAAGAAGACAGGTCTGGAGGAATACCTATCATACTCCCGCCGCTGAATTTCATAGATTGGAAATAGGAGACACTGTAGTACATTTTCATAGTGGTATTGGAAAATATTTAGGGATTGAAAAACATTCCAATCATTTAGGAGTTGAAACGGAATTTCTAATTATTGAATATGCTGAAAAATCCAAACTATATGTTCCTCTTTCTCAATCTCATTTAGTTAGCAGATATATTGGATCATCTGAAGAAAGACCTACCCTTAGCACATTAGGATCAGCAAAATGGCAAAAGCAGAAAATAGATGCACAAAAGCAAATCATAGGATATGCCTCTGATCTTTTGGATATTTATGCTCATAGAGAAATTGAAGGGGGCTTTATCTATCCTAAAGACAGCGAAGATATGCTTCTTTTTGAGCTTGATTTTCCCTATCACGAAACAATCGACCAGATCAAAGCCATTGAAGCGATAAAAGATGATATGATATCAATAAAAGCGATGGACCGCTTAATTTGCGGAGATGTCGGCTATGGCAAAACGGAAGTTGCTATGAGGGCGGCCTTCAAAGCCGTTGCAGATGGTAAAAAACAGGTGGCGGTATTAGTACCTACAACAGTTCTTGCCATGCAGCACTATGACAGTTTCAGAGAAAGGATGGCCAATTTTCCCATTAACATAGGAATAGTCTCCCGCTTTAATACTACAAGAGAGAATAAGACTACTCTAGAAGATGTAAAAAATGGAAAAATTGACATATTGATCGGGACCCATCGTCTTTTATCCAAAGACGTTTCATTTAAAGATTTAGGTCTTTTGATAGTAGATGAAGAACAGCGCTTTGGAGTCAGGGCAAAGGAACATTTGAAAAAACTTAAGAAAAATGTCGATACCATAACACTATCTGCAACACCTATCCCCAGAACCTTATACATGTCTTTGATTACAATAAAAGATATGTCTGTGATAAACACCCCTCCACAAGACAGGCTGCCGATTAAAACTATATTAGCTGAAAATGATGATGAAGTTATAAAAAATGCTATCCTTCGCGAGCTAAACCGCGATGGACAAATATTTTTCATCCACAACCGTGTAGACTCCATATATGCAAGGGAGGATCATATTAATAAACTTGTCCCCCAAGCCAGAACAGCAATTGTCCATGGTCAAATGGATGCAGACAATGTAGACAAAACCTTTCACCAATTTAAAAATGGAGAAGTCGATATCTTATTTTCTACGACAATTATAGAAAATGGGATAGATGTCTCTAATGCCAATACAATAATTATCGATAGAGCAGATACCTTTGGCCTTGCTGATCTTTATCAGCTAAGAGGAAGAGTTGGCAGATGGAATAGAACAGCATATGCCTATTTTTTAACACCGCTAAACCGACAGATCACAGAAATATCCCAAAAAAGGTTAAATGCCCTGTTAGAATCGAGCGGTTATGGTGGCGGAATGAAAATAGCTATGAGAGATTTGGAGATAAGAGGAGCGGGAGATATATTAGGAGTACAGCAATCAGGGCAGATCTCTTCAATTGGCTTCCATCTATACTGCAAGCTTTTGAAAAAAACAATAGAAGGGCTCAAGAACAAAAAGCAGGCTTCCTTTATAGAGACCAAGATGGAATTTACCTATAATGCCAAACTTCCCGAATCATATATTAATGAAACAAGTCTTAGGATGGAAATATATCATCGTCTTGGAGATGCAAATACTAAAGAAGATGTAGAAAAGATATTAAATGAGATGATAGACCGTTTTGGCCCCGCGCCAAAAGAGGTATATTGGCTTTTAGCCTTAACAAGAATAAGGATCTTTGCAACATTAAATAGATTTACCCTTTTAAAATTTGGAGAGCTGTCCCTTTACTGCGAACAGCAGTATAAAAATAATAAAGTTCTAAAAGCTCTTATCCTTCCGAAGAAATTCAGCTCGGAAGATGATTTTGAAAAACTCATCGTATCGATACTACAGGCAAATTTCAGCTGTCCCTATACAATATATTAATAATCAAATCTCAAGCGAAGATCTAAACCTTGCATAATTAGTCGAACCTAAAGAATTATAAAAAAGTTCTTATTTTCATAGATAAAATTGATGAATTTAAAGGGATTTTTTTATGAAACCATCAAAAATAAATCATAGACAAGGTCGTTTATTTGAAACACGATTAAGCGATCTACTCAACCCAAAACATGAACTACTAAAATTATCTCAATTAATAGATTGGAATTATTTAGAAAGAGTCCTGCGATCGCCGAGGCTCTATTGCTTTCGGATGATGCGGTCCGAGAACACATTATTGAATACAGAGAATTCAAGAAGTTAAAGCCTGAAAGCGGTGGGGCAATCGAGAAGCTTTCTATATAGTTAGAGGTATCAAATAGATTTAATCCCAGCTCAATTAAAAATTTTTAATATAAAAAAACTCCAATCTTTTAAAGATTAGAGTTTTTTTCACTTTAGAAAAATTTCTTTTATAAGAAGAATCTATAAAAGCAAATTTTTTTAAGTTTTTATCATAAAATCATGGACCTGTAACTGACATTATACGACTCTCATTGCCGAAGGCATCATATGATCGCACGTAATATGTATATTTTATTCCAGGCACTCGTTGATGATCATAATAAGTAGTAGATAAGGATTGAGAAATTAGATCAGTTAATGAATCTCTATATACTCTAAAGCCACTTAGCGTTGAATCAGGAGAGTTCCAATAAATTTTATTGACCCAATCCCCTTGAGTCGGAAATCTTTCTTCAATAAATTTTAAATTTAAACAACAGGGGGGAAGAGCGATATGAAATGCATTAAAAACATCAGAATAACCGATTAATCCATCACCCGTTGCTGCTGTGAAAGTAACAGCGCCACCGCCCTCAATAGCATCAACAGTAGTTTTTGCCAAAGTATTACTACAAATAATAAATAATAAACTAGGATTGCCGCTAGTTAATAGATCTGATCCAGGGTCATACCCGTCAAATGAAATTAAACCTTTGCCATGTAGGCTGGAATCGGTATTATTTGTAACTTGTATTAAAGAAAATAGATCTAATGGATGAGTGCCGGTATAAAAACCGATACTTGTTCCATAGTAACTATCTCCTTTTCCGGCTTTCCATGAATTATTATTTATTACAAGTGTAAAATCGCCGCCGGCTGTTCCTTGCCACTCTATAAAATTTCTAATTAAATCGCTTGTTTGTGTATTGTTAGAAATTACTAAAGTACCGGTAAAAGTGCTGGCAGTTTCTATAAATTTTGATCCACGATTTGTCGGAGCATAATATATTCCACTAAAAGTGTTATTTGTAATTAATGTGGTTCCTTGGCTACCGGTTAGATAAATAAAACGATGGCGGTTTGTTAATGCTCCATCATATACAAATTCACAATTATTAACAGTTATCGTACTAAGAGCGGACCATATGCCATCTTCCGATGTTTGTATTTTTAGGTTTTCAAAAGTTGCCGTTGAGGAAGCAGTAGCTAAATAAAAAACGGTAAAAGCAGCGGAAAAAGTATTTATAGCTGTAAAATTTTGAAATGTTACATCCGTTGCAGTTATAGTAAATAGATAGTTTAAAGTGCTTGTTGAAACGGTAGTGCCGGTTTTACTTTGACCATTAAAAGTAAGATTTTTTGTAACACTGATAACTGTAGTAATTGCAAAAGTTTCAGCTTGTAAATCTAATGTATCTCCATTTTGAACTGCAGCATTATTAATAGCTGATTGAATATCGGCAAAATCTCCTTCGCTGCCAACGGTCCAGGTAACTGCAAAAAGAGAGGGAGATATTAATAAAAAAAAGAACACTAATTTCTTCATATTAAAAATTCCTTGTCAAAGTTTTTAAAAATTGATACAGTATACTCAAATAAAAAATATATTAAAATTTATTTTTACACTTGGTACAGAATTTTTTTGAAAGAATACAT
>CAYNVX010000015.1:0-3201 GCA_964400755.1 uncultured bacterium
TCATCAGTCAACTATTCCTGTTGATGGAAAGATTAGATTGTTTGATGTTTTAGCAGTCGCTAAAGTACCTCCGGAAGCTAATTTATTTAAAAGTTATATCGTTCGTGAAAATAAGATGCTTTCGGTAGATTTTTATAAATTGCTGAAAGAGGGGGATATGTCCCAAAACATTATAATGAGAGGAGGAGATAAAATATATATAGCGGAATCTTCAGCCTCTCGATTAATGGTTATGGGGGATGTATCTAGACAGTGTCTATTAGATCTGCCGTCCGGCTCTATTTCACTGCGTGAAGCACTTGCTGCAGCGGGTGGGATTCCATTTACGGGAGATAAATCCTATATACAGGTAATAAGGGGAAATATTTTACAGCCTAAAATTTATGTTTTGAATTGGCAGCATGTTATTCATCTGCCTAATAATAGTTTATTATTGATGCCGGGGGATATCGTCTATGTTGCATCTAAACCGATTACTGAATGGAACAGGTTTGTATCACAAATTCTTCCAACTTTTGGAATATTAGAAGTTGTGACTCAAGGTATAAAAAATGTAGGAATTATTATTCCATGAGCCAAAACGAAATTCTATTTTGTCTTACTGACATAAAAAAAGTATTTAAAAAAAATAAAATCATAATTCTTATTTTTTCATTGTTTTGTTCCTTTTGCGCATGCCTATGTTTTTTAATATCTCCTGTTGAATATTCAGCGGTAGCTACTTATAAAGACTCTAATGAAAAAAAAGCCGGAAATATTGGTATAAAAGAATATTTTGCTATGGAGATGGGAGTTCAGCCTGTTTATAACAAAACAGTATCAATGATGAAATCCCGACTCATTCTTAAAGGAGTAGTTCAAAAATTAGGTTTTCAAATTAAAGAAATACAAAATCAAAAATTATTAAAAAAAATAGGCGAGAATGTTTCATGCAATTGGAGCCTTATAAGAAAAAAGAAAATTAGTGAAAAAGAGTTTTTTGAATTTCAAGATGTTATTTATAAAAAAGATGAAACCTATGAGTTGTCAATTAGATTTCGCTCTAAAGAAAGCTTTGAAATTTTCATTAATCCAGAAAGGGTTCTTTCTCGTGGAAAAATTAATCAGATAATAAAGCTTTCTGATATTGAATTTTGTTTGGTGAAAGCACCTGATAATCTTGAAATAGGTGCTTTATACCAATTCAAGGTTAATTCAATTGATTTAGCCATAGAGGAATTATCAAATCAAATTGAGATAGGTAAAGAATCAAAAAATGGTACTTTTCAAAATAATGAAATTTTAACTATCAAAGCTAAAGATAATAACAGATTTTTAGCTCAAAAAATTGCAAATGGGTTGATTGAAGAATATCAACATTATTTACAAAAAGAGCATATTCTTATGGCTAGTAAGCAATTGGAATATTTAAAAAATAAACAATATGAGATTACTCAAGAATTAGATAAAAATTTAGATGAATATGTCCAGTTTTGTAATAAGAATATTTCTAAAGAGGGATTTATATATTTAGATCAGGAAGTTGAAAGCATTTTTAAGCCTTATCAGCAATGTCATGCAAAATTATCGGATATTAACGTTGAACAAAAGGCTCAGCAAAATATTCAAGAATATGATCCTTTAGTTTTTAATAATGAAAATTCAAATGAAATATTAAGTATTGATAAAAAGATAAAGGAGCTTGCTTATGAGAAGGACGTTTTAAATATAGCATTGAATTTACAAGAAGATTTTTTTAGTCAGGAGAATTTAAATAAAATTAATTTAAGATCAAAAAAAATAGAAGATATTCAAAAACAGAAAACGGAACTTTTAAATATTACTTCGGACCATCAAATATTAGGACATTATAAAAGCTTTCAATTCAATAATTTTGAGGGCTTAAAGAAGAACAGTTATTTTTCAAAATATATCGAGGACTATCTTCATCTACTTACAATTAAAGAAGATTTGTATAAGCAAAGAGGAATAAATTTATCAGAGGAATTCCAAGGCAGTTCATTAGAAACATTGAGGGATTTACATTTTGAGTACAATAAGAAATTAGATCAATTAAATGTTTCTATTAAAGAATTCGGGCATATATTGGAGGAATTAGAAAAACCTGACTTTGAAATTAGCGCGATGAGCATTATATTAAATGACATAAACAGCCTAAATTTGATTCAGGGTATTACATCATTGCAAAAATCATTGAAAGATGAAAAAAACTCAACTCAAAAAGAAAAAGAAAGATATAAAGAGGATATCAATTTTGAGAAGAATATTTTAATTGCCCACGTTCAAGAGCTTATTGAATTAAAAAAATTAAATGTTGAGGTAGTAAAAGATAAGATAAAAATACTCCAGCAGAGCCAATTAGATGCAATAAATCAACAAATCTTGTTGTTGAAAGATAGGTATCAGAGTTTTGTAAATGGCCATTTAAATAAATTAGATTCTCAAAAAAAGAACTTAGAAGATCAAATGGAGCAATATAAACAACAGATGCTTCTTATTCCTGAAAAACGAAAATTAGAAAAGAAACTTGAGATGAAGTCTAAAATGGCAATGAATATGATGGATACGATTACTCAATTAATAGAATCAAAAACTATTAGTTATAATATTCATAATTTTGAATCAAAGACTATAGACTTGGCAATATTGCCCAAAATTCCAGAATCAAGACCTATTATAAAATATTCCTTTTTCATTTTTATTATATTTATGATTTTGTCATCGATTTTTTTTATTATTCGATCATTGATTAAAGGGTTTTCTGTATCTTTTGAGAATTTAATAGCTTCGAACTATCAAGTTATTGGAGAGATGAAATTAACGAAAAATGAAAGTTCTATTCAGAATATTCAAGAGGCTAATCTAGAAATTTTGAGAAAGGTTTCTTCTTTTATAAAAAATGAAAATCCAGCACCTCAGCTAATCTCATTATTATTAAAAGAAGATAGTAACTTTTCTCATATTTTGGCTAATTTGATCGGGATGAAAGGGGAAAGTGTTTTGTTATTATCTTTATGTAAGGAAAAAGAGAATAATCTTAAAGCGAAAATACCAGTAATATAAAATATATCCTGAAAACCATCCTTAGAACCTCATTAAAACGCGGGCATAATAACAGACCCGCCCGCATTTGGCAAGCCCGGCAGGTCATCCTGACCGTAATGGAGGGATCTAATGGAATTAACCACGAATTTACCCTGT
>CAYNVX010000015.1:3211-18759 GCA_964400755.1 uncultured bacterium
GGGGAAAGTGTTTTGTTATTATCTTTATGTAAGGAAAAAGAGAATAATCTTAAAAAACAAGTAGGTTTAATTGAGTATTTGCAAGATCAAATAGATGAATTGCCGATCATAAATTATGACAATTACGATTATTTGCCTTTTGGTAAAGATTTCAGATTTTCAGATGAACTTTTAGAATCAAAAATATTTTCAAATGCAATAGATTTTTTAAAGCAGCAATATGATATTATTTTACTTGCTAATGAGTCAGATATAGATTTATCAAAGGCAAAAATATATATAAATAATGCTGATAAAATAATAATTTCCTTGAGAGATGAAAAATTAGATCAATTATCTTATTTTACTACTTTATTTAAATATGATAAGAATAGAGTTAGCGTTGTTTTAGTATAAAAAAGGGTTATATGAGAAAAAAAATATTAGTGACGGGTGGGGCGGGATTTTTAGGATCGCATTTGTGTGAAAAATTAATAAATGAAGGTAATGAGGTTATTTGCGTCGATAATTTTTTTACAGGCAGTAAGAAAAATATTATACATCTTTTAGATAACCCCTATTTTGAAGTACACCGTCATGATGTTTGTTTTCCTCTATATTTCGAAGTAGATGAAATATATAACCTGGCTTGTCCAGCTTCTCCCGTTCATTATCAATATGACCCTGTGCAAACTGTTAAAACATCTGTTCACGGTGCTATAAATATGCTAGGTCTTGCTAAAAGGTTAAAAGCAAAAATTTTTCAGGCCTCAACAAGCGAAGTTTATGGCGATCCAAACATTCACCCTCAACATGAAGGTTATTGGGGACATGTTAATCCAATAGGATTTAGATCCTGTTACGATGAAGGAAAAAGATGTGCTGAAACATTATTCTTTGATTATTGGAGGCAACATAAGGTTTTGATTAAAGTTGGTAGAATTTTTAATACTTATGGACCTAGAATGCATCCAAATGATGGAAGGGTTGTCTCAAATTTTATTGTTCAGGCGTTAAAGGGCGAGGATATTACCGTATATGGCGATGGTACTCAAACCCGATCTTTTTGCTACGCTGATGATTTAATAGATGGGATAGTAAGGTTAATGCATTCATCGGATTCAATTGTAGGCCCTATAAATTTAGGTAATCCTATAGAGTTTACCATAAAAGAATTAGCCGAGCTTGTCATAAATCTTACAAAATCAAGGTCTAAGATCGTTTATAAAGATCTGCCTCACGATGATCCAAAACAACGCCGTCCAGATATATCTAAGGCACGAACTCTTCTGAATTGGGAGCCTAAAATTGAGTTGGAAGCAGGTCTTGTAAAGACCATATCTTACTTTAAGGGTGTTGTTTAAGCTATTAATTACCATCTGTTAAAATATTTTACTTATAAAGAATTTCTTAACTTTTATCTAAATCAATTCTTTTTGAAAATCATAACAGTATTTTTAAAATGCTTTAATTGAGCTTTAGATCTTAAGAAATTTTCACCTTCAACATCATTTACATATCCAAGATTTTCGAAGATTTTTTTTACGCTAATATTATCTTTTTCATTTACATGACCTCTTCCGCCTTGGCCAATTCTTGCCCAAGATATAATTATTCCTTGTGCATTATGTCGATGAAGGTTTTCTATATATATTTTCTCATATTCCTTAGGAATATGTTCAGCTACTTCCAAAGAAATAACAAAATCATATTTTTTGTCTAAATGAAAAGACTCTGCTAAATCTTGTATTTTTACAAGCCCTTTAGAAATCTTAAAACTATTCGGATTACCATCAAAACCATCACATAAAAAATGATTTTTGTTTAAATATCTTACATAATAAGCAGAAGTCCCACATCCAAAATCTACACAAGTGTTAGCATTATTGTCATTTAAATAAGTTATTAGAGCATCTGATAAACCTTTGTCAAACAAATTTTCATTGTAACTATCAGTCCAATAACCATGCGCATGTATAGATTGTTTTTTGACTTGTTTTTTGATTTTATGCCTTATAGTAGGGACGGCAATAACGATGAATAGAATTAAAAAGAAAAAAGTAAGAAAGTAAATATATTTATTTTTAGTCATGATTATTTGTAATAATTTTTGTTTAATAATTAAGAAATATTATGGATTTTTTCTATAAAAGTAAAGCTAAAAATTATATGGGTATTATAAATTCAATTACTTTGAAAAGCCGTCTCTTTATATACTGAATAAATCTTTTGAATAAGTTTTTGAGATAGTTGCATAACAAGATGAATTGATGAAAAATTTTTTCTTCAAAATATGAGCAATATATGGTTCATAAAGCATCACATACCATTGACATTGCAGATCTTTTAGTTGCACAAAATCCAAAGTTAAATAAAAGGTTGGAAAAGATTCTTTCTAAAGAAACAAAGATAGATTAATTAGAGTTCTCAATTCGATATTTCTCTTTTATCTCTCTATATTTTTTTACGATTTGAGCAGCTATAGGAGCCGCTTCTTTTCCGCCATCGCCAAAACATAATGAAACAATAACAACAAGTTCAGGATTTTGCCAGAGATCTTTTTTGGAATAAGTTTCTGATTTTGGTTCTTGAAATGCTATAGATCCGAACCATATATTTTTAAACATTTCAGCTTTTGAAGAGGGGTTTGAATTTGGATTGTAGGTAAATTCAGCAGAACTGGTTTTGCCAACAAACTGGTGTGATAAATTTTTATAATATTCTTTTAGAGTGGGCCTTCCATAAAACTTTTTTATAATAGAGGGTCTAGCGCTTCCTTTTTCTCCTGACACTACTCTATCTAATCCTTCTAAAATCATTTGTCTGATTTCTTTTGGCATAAATATTTGATTATTTATTATGGCTGTTTCAGATTTTAAAATATTAGGTTTTAAAATATAGCCCTCATTGGCAATTGAGGATAAAAAGACAGCCATTTGAAGAGGTGTAGTAATTAAAGTGTGTTGACCTATTGCAAAGGAATATAAGCCTGTTTTATTGATATCTATATCAGTAGATAGTTGTCCTTTAATTTCTCCGGGAAGATCAATATCGGTTTTTTTTGCAAAACCAAAATCTTTTGCAACTTCTAATAAATATTGGGGAGATTCAATTATATCTCCCGCTAAAATTGCAAAGTAAGGGTTGCTGGATTGTTCTATAGCTGAAATTAGATTCATTTCTCCCATTTTAGGATGGGCGCTATGAGGCAGACGACCTCCTTTATAAAATCGGGGATAGGGTTTTTTGTCCGGTGTTAGGCCAACTATTAAGGATCCTTTTTTCGAATATTTTGAATCCCAATAAATATCATCTATGATGGTTAAAGGGTTTAATTGAAAATTGAAATTGTATTGTTTTAAGTAATTATACCGCTGTTTTAATGCTGCATAGGCTATAACTATTTTAAAAATTGAGCCTGGAGCTGAAAAATATCTATAACCATAAGATCTTCCGTAATGGTAGCCGTTAATGGGATAGAAACTGGCCGCTAAATGTTTTTCATATTGACCATCGACGCTTTTTCTAAGCCTGTTATATTTGCCTAGCAGAGGTCTATCTAATTCGAAAAAGGAGCGTACAGTTTTTACTAAATAATATGTGGAAGAATAATCTAGCTCTTTTGTTTCATTTTGAATTTTAGCTAGTTCAATGGATATTTTTGAATCTTTTGGAATAGGTTTTTTCCATTGATCTAATTTTTCAATGTATGAAAGGATTTCAAGGTTCTTTTGGATTTTTCCTTTTAGAAGGTATGTAATAAAAGCCGTTTGATTTTTTTTCCAAAATTCCAAAAAGAGTTCGTTTTGTTTTTGATCTAGATAATCAATATATGGCTTTGCATATGTGCCTTTCTCTTTTTCTAGATTCCTTTTTTCTTTTAAAAAATCCTTTTGGTTTTCTTCTCTCCATTTTTTAAAAAATAATTCACAGAAAAGAGGTTTGATAATTTCTTTTACTTCGTCTTTAATGAAGATTACAGATTTTGAAAAAGTCCAATATTCATTTAAGCTTTTTTGTTTTACCTTATCTATTAAATCATCGGGAAAGGCAGGACTATATACAGCCAATCTGCAAAGATCTATAGCAAAGATTTTGTCTTTATTATTTAAAATAGGGGATAAATATCGAGTTATTCTTTTCTTTAGTTGATAAACATCGTCTTTGTGTTCTTGAAGATTTTTTACTATTTTTTCCTGTTGCACTAGTTCAATGGTTTTAGTAGGGATATGGCCTTCATCTGATTTATACAAAATATCTAAAACAGATCCTAAATTTGGTTGTTTAGAAAAATATAAAAGAGCTTCAATATCTTCTTGGAGGGAGATGGCATTTTTTACATTCTTTATTCTTTCAAATGTAAGCTTTATTGATGAATTTTCTGGAAGAATAATGTCTAAAAATAAATCCCAGTTTAAAGCTTTTTCTTCTTCATAAAAAGAATTTTTATAAAGTTCTCTGGAAAGTGTCCCCTTGCCGTCCCAGATGTTTGCAATATGCTTATAAGTTTCAAACCATCTATTTATATTATTGATTTTCGATCTGTTTATGTCTTCATTAGAAGAGAGGATAAAATCATTGGGATTAAAGCGGGGATAAGAGGCCAAGGCCACTATTTCACCGGTTTTAGGATCCATAGCTATTATGGTGCCGCCTTTTATCCAAGGCTGTTTTTGTATTTCGCTATTCTTATTTTTAGAATTATATATTTTGCTGACACCTTCTCTATTTTTTTCATCTTGGGCTAACAAGCTCTCAGCAAATTCTTGAAGTTCTTGAGAAATAGATAATTGAAGGTTTTCCCCAGATGTGGGGTTTTTAGAACCTGGAAGTTCTTTTAAAAAATTTCCTTTAATATCAACTGTAAAGGTTTTTTTTTCATGATAGCCCTTCAGTTTTTCATCAAAACTTTTTTCAACACCTGATTTTCCAACCAGATCAGTTGTCTTATATGCCAATTTTTTTAATTCATTAAGCCTGGATTCAATTTGATCGATTGTAGAGTAGTTTTCTGGAAATAGAGGATTTTCATTGTTTTCATATTTTTCAAGAAAATCCTGAAGGGTTTTTATTTCTCGGGCGGTATGTAAATATTCTTTTTGATTGATTTTTCCCATATAACCGATAATGTCACATCCAACATGTTCATGAGGGTAATATCTCTCAGGTGTAATTTCGGCATGAAGGCCTGTCCAATCTCTTTGCAACATTCTTAATTTAAAATATTTATCTTCTGAAATATTTTCTTTGATAACAAAAGGAATGTGAGGAAGAAGAGATGCTTTTGAATGTATGAGGTCTTCTATTCTCTCTGCATCAAGGTCTAGCTCTTTAGCCAGTAATTTTGAAAGAGAGGTTATATACTCTTTTCTTTTATAAACTTTTAGAGGTTTGTTGTCTTGATCCCTGTCCCATGATACATAAGGAATTTGTCTAATATGGGAATAATATATGCTGGCATTATATTTTATTCGATTTATAGCTAATGGTACATTGTACCTATCATATATAGCGCCTCTATTAGGATGCTGAAGGACTGTTCTTCTCTGAGGGCGTTTAGACTCTTCTATATGCTTTTCTTTTTGGACAACATTGAGGTGCCAGACTTTAAAAAATATCAATAAAAAGGAAAAAAGGATTATATTAAGAACCAAAGTCGTTTTTTTTGATGTTTTAATTTTGGCCATAAATCTCTAAATACTTTAATAAAACAATACCTTATACTATATTTTACTTGGAAAAAAAGTATATTTCGAGTAAAAATATATTCAAAAATTTTAAAAGTTATTTATTTTAAGAATGCGCCTGTAGTTCAATGGTAGAACAATAGCCTTCCAAGCTGTGAGTGTCAGTTCGATTCTGATCAGGCGCTTAAATTAAAGAATTTTTTTAAATCAAACAAAAGGAACGTATTTTGATAGCAAAAGAACAAAAAGAAAATATTGGAGTAACTATAAAAGAATTACTTGAAGCTGGAGCTCATTTTGGCCATCAAAAAGGAAGATGGAATCCGAAAATGAAGAGATTTATCTTTGAAGAGCGAAGCGGAATATACATTATCGACCTAGCAAAGACAATGCAGCAAATTAGAACAGCGATAGATATAGTTTCTGATGTAGTTACAAAACATAAATCAATTTTATTTGTTGGAACAAAAAAACAGGCAAAAGTTGTTGTAAAAGAATGTGCAGAAAAATGTTCTGAATTCTACGTTTGCGAAAGATGGCTTGGTGGAATGTTAACTAATCTTACTACTATAAGAAAATCTATTAAAACTTTGGAAAGAGTTGAAAAAAGAATTGCTGGTGGTGGAGAAGGGTTAACTAAAAAAGAAATATCTCAGCTTTCTAAACAGCAAATTAAACTGGATAAGAATTTGGCGGGTATTAGAGCAATGAGAAAGACACCTGGTCTTTTAATTGTTGTTGATCCGACTGATGAGCATATTGCAGTTGCAGAAGCTAAAAAGTTGGGTATCCCAGTTATGGCTCTAGTTGATACAAACTGTGATCCAGATCCAATTGATCATGTAATAGCATGTAATGATGATGCATTAAAATGTATCAAGTTAATCTTGAACTCAATTGCTAATGCAGTTATCGACAAGAAAAAAGAACTTAAGATCAGTTTGCAAAAAAATGAAAAGCCTACATTCAAAAAAGCCAGTGTCAAAGAAGGCGAAGAAGAACTGATTGAAGAAAATGATGAAGAGGAAAGTGAGGAGTAATTACAATGGCTAATATTACAGCAGATATGATTAAAGAATTAAGAGAACGAAGCGGCGTTGGAATGAGCAAATGCAAGGAAGCTTTAGTTGAAGCCCAAGGGGATATGACCAAAGCAATCGAGATCCTTCGTAAGTCTGGTCTAGCTTCTTCTGTTAAAAAAGAAGGTAGAGAAGCAAAAGAAGGCGTTATTAATGCTTTTCAAACAAAAGATCATATTGCTTTAGTTGAAGTTAATACTGAAACTGATTTCGTTGCTAAAAATGAAAGATTTGTTCAGTTTGTTGATGTTCTTGCTGAGCAGGCTGCTGAAGAAAAGCCACAATCCTTAGACTTATTTATTAAATCAAAATATAAAAAAGACAAAGCTGTTTCAATTGATGATCAAAGAAATTTAATGATTCAGGCTCTTGGTGAAAATATTCAGATCACAAGATTAGAAATAATTCATAAAGCAAAAGATGCTTCATATGGTATTTACTCACATATGGGTGGAAAAATTGTAACTATTGTAGAAATAAAAGGATCAGCGGATGTTGAAGATTTAGCAAGAGACATTGCTATGCATGTAGCTGCTGATGATCCAGAATATTTAAAACCTGAAGAAGTTCCTGAAAACATAAAGAAAAAAGAAGAAGAGATAGCTAGATCACAAATTAAAGGTAAACCAGAGAATGTTATTGAAAAAATTATCGCAGGTAAAATCAAAGCATATTATGATCAAGTTTGCTTGATTTGCCAAAAGTATATTAAAGATACTTCTGTAACAGTACAGCAATTTGTTGAAAACAAAGGAAAAGAAGCTGGTAAAAAAATGGAAGTTACTTGTTTTTGGCGTTGGAAATTAGGCGAAAAAAAATAGCAAACGATTTTTCTCAATAAATTATTTTGGAGAATGTTTTATGACACAGGAAGCTGAAGTTAAAAAGTCTATGAGGGCTGTAGTAGATTTTTTAAAAGAAGATTTAAAAAATATTAGAACAGGACGTGCGAATCCATCATTACTTGACAATGTCTATGTTGAAGTATATGGATCAAAAATGAAGATTAGAGACATTGCAAATGTTACTGTGCCGGAATCCCGACAATTACTGATAACTCCCTTTGATGCAAGTAATGTTAATGCAATTGCTAAAGCCATTGATGCTGCTAATTTGAATCTGCAGCCGAAAGTAGATAGAAATGTTGTTAGAATTGTTATTCCTCCTATGGATGAGTCAATTAGAAAAGATATGGTTAAGCGCAGTAAAGAAAAAACAGAGAGTGCTAAGGTAAAAATTCGTGAAGTTAGACGAAAATTTAATGAGATAGTTAGGAAACAGAAAACTAGCGGCGAAATTCCTGAAGACTTCATGAAAAAAGAAGAAAAGATGATACAAGAGCTGACTGATAACTATTGTAAAGATCTTGATGGTATATGTTCTGAAAAAGAAAAAGAGATATTGGAAGTATAAAACCTTGTAATAAAAGAGGATAGTTGTTTATTATATACATAATAAATTGGTGTCCAAATTAAATATGGCCCCATCGTCTAGCCCGGTCTAGGACACCAGGTTTTCATCCTGGCGACAGGGGTTCGAATCCCCTTGGGGTCAATATAAATGAGGCTTTAGCTCAGTGGTAGAGCAATTCCCTTTTAAGGAATGGGTCGAAGGTTCAAATCCTTCAAGCCTCATTTTTCTTTAAATGATTCAAAGACCTTTAATTAATACTTGAATGTAGAAAGATGTTTTATGTAAGATTTTTCGCTAATAACAGATCTATTTCATGAGTAATTTTAATATTTTTTTCGCTGCCTGTTACAACATGAACATTGTGATGATCAATTACTAAAGAACAGTCATCTGTGGAATTTTCTATATTGTTTTCTTTAGCTTTTTTGTGTGCTTTCAAAATTAAATCATATTTAAAACTTTGAGGGGTTTGTCCTCTTCTATAAAGGTTTCTGTTTGGAATGCTGGCTATCCTGTTTTTTTCATCTATACATACTATTGTATCAGCAGAATCGATGCAGGTATTTACTGCATCATATTTGATAACACTTTCGATGTTAGACTTTATAATCTCTTTTGAGACGAAAGGGCGGACACTGTCATGTATTAGAACATAATCGGGACTGTTACAGGCCAGAAGGCCTAAATATGAGGATTGCTGTCTTGTTTCTCCTCCTTCTACTACTTTTATATTTTTATATTCAGAGGTTTCTTTTTTTACCTCTTCAATCCAATCTTTATGACATATTAAAATAATTTCACTGAAAATATTTAAATTATAAAAGACATCAAGAGTATGCAAATATATTTTTTTGTTATTTATAAGATGGAATTGTTTAGGAAGCGATTTGTCAAATCTAGAACCTGTTCCTCCCATTAATAAAAGTATTGATATTTTTTGATTTGAGATCATACTATTTCATAGTGTTGTTATTAACATTTTAGGAAAAGAAGTAAAAAAATGAAATCTTTAATAAAAAAATATCTCAAACATTTTGGCTATGAGATAAAAAAAATTCCAGTACCTTATAATACCTTTTCAATAAAAAACAATTCTTTAATCGAACCTAATTTTGACAAGGTACACTATGCTTGTGGAACAAATTTACTGAAGGATTGGATGAATATTGATATTCTACCTGTTCAAGAAAGATTTGTAAAAAAAATCAATTTAACACAGAAACATCCTTTTAATAATAAATCATTTCAATTTGCTTATGCTGAAGAATTTATCGAACATATTAATCAAAAGGAAGTGTTATTATTTTTTTCCGAAGTTTTCAGAACATTAAAGAAAGATGGTATTTTTCGACTTTCTTTCTGTAATTTAGAAAACATCTTAAAAGAAGGATATTTGGTTAATAATTTTGAAGAAATTCAAAATTCAAATCATTTCTTTTTTGATTTATCTAATCGGTTAAATATTTATACGGCCGCACAAATAGAGATATTATTAAGATATGTGGGCTTTAAAGAAATTAATAATGAAAAATATTGTGAATCTAAATTTGAGGAATTATCAAAACTTGAAACAAGAATGGATCAGGTTGGTATAAATTCATATATTGAGGCAACAAAGTAATGAGAAAAATAATTAAGTACTTTTTTGTGGCAACATTTTGTTTATTAGTGTCTTGCGGTTCTGAAAAACAATCGAATACTAAGCAGATTTTTAGGGGAAATATTTGTAAAGAGCCTCAGACTTTGGATCCTCGAAAAGCAAGAGATATAAATGATATTATTGTTTTAAATATATTGTTTGAAGGCTTATTTCGTCTTTCTAACGATAATCAAGTAGAAAAAGCTCTATGTGATAGTTATGAAATTTCAGAAGATGGATTGAAATATACTTTTACAATTAAAGATGCCCATTGGAGCAATGGAGATAAAGTAACCTCTCAAGATTTTGCCTATTCTTGGAAAAAAATATTAGATCCCAACTTTGTTACTCCACAGTCAACACAACTATACATGATAAAAAATGCTAAAGATGTTAAGCAGAAAAACAAAGAGGTTTCTACACTTGGAATATATACTCCAAATATTGAAACATTGATAGTTGAGTTAGAGCATCCAGTCCCATATTTTTTAAAGTTATTAACTTATCCTGTTTTTTTTCCCATTAATCAGAAAATTGATAAAAAAAATTCAAACTGGGCAATTGATAAGGAATCATATGTTAATAATGGGCCTTTTGCGATTCAAGATTGGAAACATCATGATCAATTGATACTTAATAAAAATAATAAGTATTGGGATAAAGAAAAAGTCAAATTAGAGCAGATTAATCTGATAATAGTATCACAAGAAACAGAATTTAATATGTTCGAAAATAATGAGTTAGATTGGGCTGGATCTCCATTTTCTTCTATACAGCTGGATTCATTAGATACTTTTGCTAAATCGGAAAATTTTTATACGGGTGAATTTTTAGGAACATGTTTTTTAAGAATAAATACGCAAAAAATTGAAGATAAAAATTTTAGACAGGATCTTTCTAATGCCATAGAAAGAAGCCAAATTGCAGAATATGCTTTTCATAATATTCGAACACCTACACACTTTCTTGTTCCAACAAAAAAAGAAAATATTGTATTAAAACCAGTTATAAAAAAAGATGTTGGGGAACATCAGATAGTGATTACTTATACAAACTTATACTCAAATAATCTATTAGCACAGGCTCTGCAAAGAAATTGGGAAGATAATTTGAAAATTACAGTTAAATTAGAAGCTATAGACAGAAAAACTTTTTTTGATAGAATCTTTAGTGGCAAGTATGAAGTGGCTATAAGTTCATGGATAGCAGATTTTAATGATCCGATTAATTTCCTAGAAGTGTTCAAAAATAAAGATAATGGAACAAATAATACCTTTTGGGAAAATAATGAATATATATCACTTTTAGATGAATCAACAAGATGTTTAGATCAGACAAAAAGATTAGAATTACTAAAGAAAGCAGAAGAGATATTACTTGAAGAGGTTCCTATTATTCCAATCTATTATTTAAGATTGTATTATTTGAAAAACAATCATGTAAAAGATCTCTATATATCCAACTTAGGTATTATGGATTTTAAAAGAGCTTATATAGATTAGAAAGAGGACTTTCTAATAACAACCGAGCCGGATTTATCAGGGATTCTTATAATATTTTCTTTTTTATCTATAAAAAATTCATCTACCGCTTGGGTAACTCCTGGCCAAGCGCCGCTAAAATAATCATGTATAATTAGTATGCCTTTATTAACGAGCCTTGGATAAAAATATTCTAAGGCATGTTTGGTAGGAAGATATAGATCGGCATCTAAATGTACAAAAGAAAAAGATTCATTTTCAGGAACGTAAGAGAGTGTTTCAGGAAAATATCCTGGGCAAAAGATAACATTTTCATTTGGACTAATGAATTTTTTTACTTTTTCTAAAGAAGTATCTAAAAAATGTTTAGGATTAATTTTTTTCTTCATATCAGAGTTTATATCTTGCTCTGTAAAGCCTTTAAAAGTATCAAAAAGGAATAATTTTTTAGAGGGGGCCATGCTATGTAGGATTTTTGCGGAATTGCCTTTATAAACGCCTAGTTCGGCAAAAGAGCCGGGGATATCGGATTTTACTATTTCCTGAATATTACTGATTAAAAAAAGAAGGCGTACTAAATCGGAATTATTGTTCTTGTTATTTTCTGCTGTCCAAATTTTTCGAAGTATTTCAAAGTGGATATCTTCATTTCCTACGAACTCGGGAATGTGCTGAACAAGATAGCTATCGCTTTTATTGATTAGATTTACAAAAAATCTTTTGGTTATTGATCTTAGTTTTTTTTGAAAAAGTGTTAAACGATGCTTTTTATTCATCATTAATAGCCTCTATTCATTGTAAGTCCTTAAAATATCTAACAAAGGATATATTTTTTCTATTACAAAATAATTAGAAAAGTTAAATTTATCAAAAAATGATGAGATATATATATGAAAAGTTCAATTGTAAAAAAAATGTTAATAGTTTGTTTTTCTTTTTCGCTATTTTCCTGTTCTTCTAAAGAAGATGCGGCTCCTAAAGAGAAGTTCGAAGAGTTGAAGGAAGATAGATGTAAACTTAAAGATTGCGATCAAAAAGATAGTGAAAAGGATCCTAAAGAAAAATTTGAGGAAATGAAAGAAGACTATTGCGATCAAGGTCAATGTCATAAGTAGAAAATTTTTAAGGAATATTTTTTTAGATCTTATTTTGTGAAGGGCGGTTGGTTTTTGTTATTTATCTTTTTCCACCAATGAGCTCTATCCTCTCCGTTATGTTCAAACATTTTTACTAAATTGGCAGGTTTGGTATTAAGGATATATGTTATTGTGCCGCCAATAATAATTAATCCTGCTCCTATCCATGTCATATAGCCTGGTTTATGTTTAAAGACTACCCAGCTGATAATACCTGCAAAAATAATCATAGAATAACATAGTGGCGATAGAAAAGATGCTGTTCCATGTTTATAAGCTGCAGTAAGCAAGAATTGCCCTCCAAATGTTGAAAGACCTATCATAATCATTGCAAATAGTTGCCAAAAGCTAGGTCTTTGCCAACCCATAATTGCAAACGGTGCTGTTACTATGGTACTTACAAAAAAGAGATAAAAAAGAGTTCTAGAAAGGGATTCCATTTCTCTATTTAATATTTTTATTGAAACGAAGGATATAGCAGTAAAAATTCCGGCAGCTATTCCGACAAAAGCAGCTACATTAAAGAGTTGTTCATTGGGTTTTAATATAAAAAGTATACCGATAAAGCCCATAATTATGGTCCACCATACAGATTTTTCTACCTTTTCTCTTGTCCAAAGCATCCATATTAAAGGGGTGAAAAAAGGAGAGGTATATGATAGGAGCGTAGCGGAGACCAGGTTCAATTTTTTTATGGCATAAAAATAGCAGAAATAACTCATTACTCCGGCAATATCCCTAATCAGGTGAACAGGCATTAAGCGTGGTTTAATATATAAAAAGCGTTTTCTAAAGAAATTAGGAAGGATACATAAAAAACAGACAAGGTTTTGGATAAATATTATTTCTATTGTTGGGAAGGAGGGGTTGATGCCTTTTACAAAGGCGCTTCCTATAGCAAAAATAAAGTAGGCAAGGATAGTTATTAATATTCCATAAGACAGCGTAGGTTTTTGAGGACTAAACCTCATATTTTTTTTCCTTCCTTAAATTTTCACACTAGTATTTTTTCTATTTTCTGTTAAGAGCAATTTTTTATTTTTTATGAAGTAATATAAAAGACTGTTTTTGAAATTTTTTTTTTACTAGAATAACGATTTACAAGAAGAGGTATTTTTTATGGAGATAGAAAAAAATAAAGTTGAATGGCTAGAGTTTGATTTATTAGATCAATATTCTCATGTTTTTAATGGTGTATTTTTAAGACATGGCGGAACAAGTATTGGACCATATGTAAGCTTAAATGCCAGCACATCAGTTGGCGATCATCCTGATAGTGTAAAAGTTAACCGTGAGATAATAAGAGAGAGATCAGGGCTAAATTTATTGGTTTTTGCTAAACAGACACATTCGGATATAATTTTTGAAGTTACTAAAGCAAATATGGCAAAAATACCGGAGTGCGACGGTCTTGTTACTAAAGAAAAAAATATTGGTCTGGTAATTACTCATGCAGACTGCCAGGCAGCTCTTTTTTATGATAAGAGACAGGATATTATTGCTGCTGTCCATGCAGGGTGGAAAGGTTTGGTAAAAAATATCTATGGCAAGTGTGTTGATATGCTTGTTAATAAATTTCATTCCAAGCCGGAGGATATTTTAGTATCTATTTCACCGAGTTTATGTGATAAACATGCTGAATTTAGAAATTATAAAGAAGAATTTCCAAAAGAATTTTGGACCTATCAAACTGAACCATATCATTTTGATCTTTGGAAGATAGCGACAAATCAGTTAAAGAGTAAAGGAATATTGGATAGCAATATTGAGATTTCAGGAAAATGTACCTGCTGCGACCCAAAAGATTATTATTCATATCGCTCAGAAAAAGTAACAGGCAGGCATGCTACAGTAATTGGATTAAAGAAGTAGGAAAAAAATGAAGATATGGGTTTTAGGATCTTTAGGTATGTTAGGATCCTATGTTTATGCACTTTTAAAAAAAAGAAATATTGCTTGTATCGGATCTGACAAGAATGAAGCGGATATTACTTCATTAGAATCTTTGCAGAATTTTGCAAAAGATAAAGATTTTACCCATATTATCAATTGTGCCGCATTTACAAAAATAGATAGGATAGAATTTGAAAAAGAGCTAGCTTTTAAAATCAATGTTCAAGGACCTGAAAACCTTGGAAAAGTGGCTAGCTTTATAAATGCCAGGGTTATGCATTTTTCATCTGACAATGTATTTAATGGGGACAGAAAAAGTCCCTATCTTGAGACAGATAATTGTAATCCATATAATTTATATGGACAGATGAAATATGAGGGAGAGAAAAAGCTTTTAGAGCAGGCTCCTAATAGCTGCATTATTCGTTCTTCATGGCTCTTTGGTTTAAATGGGAATAATTTTGCTTTAGAAATTTTAAATCAGCTTCAAAATAAAAGTGAGATGAGGGCTTACAGCGATCTTTTTGCCCGTCCGACCTTTTGCAAAGATCTTGCCGAAGCGGCTTTAGCTCTTCTACCTTATTCAGGGGTTTATCATTTTGCTAACAAGCAAGAAACTAACCTATATGAGATAACAAAGTATATTTTTGAAGAGGCCAAAAAGGTAGGCTTTGAGTTGAAATGCACTCAAATAATCCCTATCATGGCTGAAAGACCTATATATACCGTTTTAGATACCTATAAGATAGAAAACCTTTTAAAAGATTCTCCCAGATTATGGCAGGATGCCTTAAAAGCATATATAAAGGACTATTTTAAAACTCTTTGCTATTGATTAGGCTTATATGGAGCTTAATAAATAATTTTTACTCTAATAGTATCAGTCGGACCATCAAAATCATCATCGTCACTATTTCTAAAAGTGAGAGCTATTTTTCCAATAGTAATATTGAGAGAAGGCTTTGAAGAAAAATCTAATTTATATTTTTCTTGTAAAAGCTTTTTTATGGCTTGATCAAGAGGACTACAGGGGTTCAATTTAAAATTTCGGAATCTAGCAGAGATCTGCCGATGAGTTGAACATCCGGAAAAAAATCTTTTACTTCTTCTATTGAGATATTATAAATATAAACTTTAAATCTTGAGGGAATAGGTCTTTTTCCTTCTAGGATAGAGGGCCACTCACTTGCCCCTCTTTTTACGACATAACGCGGGAAAGCCCATGGTTTTAATCGTGGGAT
>CAYNVX010000016.1:0-8155 GCA_964400755.1 uncultured bacterium
AAAAATAAAAAGAGTAGCAAACAAGATCGTAGAGGACTCCCCCCATGAGACATTAATTGTTCTTGATGCAACAATTGGTCAGAATGCCTTGGATCAGGTAAAAATCTTCAATGAGTTTACTCCTATCTCAGGTATTGTCCTTTCAAAATTAGATGGTAGTGCAAAAGGCGGGATTGTCATTGCAATCCAGAACAAATTCAAAATACCAATCAAATGGATAGGAACAGGAGAAGGTTTTGAAGATCTAGCTCCTTTTGATGCAAAAGAGTTTATAGAAGCTCTTTTATCTTAACAGCCGCCTATTACAAACAGCTTATTATAAGGACTTTAAATCATTAAATAATTTTTTATATTGATTTTGCTCAATTGATTGAGTAAAATCACTCAATATAATGAGTATTCAATGAAACAAAGAAAAATTTTTAACAAGATCTTATCAAGAGTTAGAGAACCTAGAAAGTTTATTCAAGTATTATTAGGTCCTAGGCAAGTTGGCAAAACAACTTTAGCATTGCAGCTTGAAAAGGAACTTAATATACCCTTTTATTATATTTCTGCAGATACAGCTACACTAGAGGATCTTTCCTGGATAACAATCCAATGGGAGCTTTTTAGAAAAAAGATAGAAAAGAATAAAGATGGTTTATTAATTATTGACGAAATTCAAAAGATTCCCCATTGGTCAGGCCTTATAAAAAAACTTTGGGATGAAGATTCAAAAAATAAAATAAATATAAAAGTGATTTTACTTGGATCATCTCCATGGCTAGTGCAAAAAGGATTACAAGAAAGTTTAGCAGGGCGTTTTGAAATAATTCCGATTACTCATTGGAGTTATGAAGAAATGAAAGACTTTTTCAAATGGGATTTAAATCAATATATATATTTTGGTGGCTATCCAGGACCTGTTGAATTTGTTAAATCACAAGATTATACAAGATGGTTAAATTATATTAATGACTCATTGATCGAAACTACAATATCTAGAGATATTCTATTAATGACCCAAATAAATAAACCAATTCTTCTTAGAAGGCTATTCCAATTAGCCTGTAACTATTCATCACAAATCTTATCATATCAAAAAATGTTAGGTCAACTTCAAGATGCAGGAAATACAACAACCCTAGCTCATTATTTAGAATTATTATCTGGAGCAGGATTGTTAACAGGAATAAATAAATTTTCAAATCAACAAATACGAAGCAGGGCTTCTAGCCCAAAACTACTAGTTTTTAATACAGCTCTGATGAGCGCACAAAGTACTAAATCATTTAATGAAGCACTTGAAGATCACACATTTTGGGGAAGGCTCACCGAATCATGCATTGGATCTCACATTTTAAATAATATTAGAGGCACACAAATTGAAGTTTTCTATTGGAGAGAAAATAATGAAGAGGTTGATTTTATATTAAAAAAAGGAAAATTCATTACAGCCATAGAAGTAAAAAGCACTTATAAGAAAGAAAGTTTTTCCGGTTTACAAACTTTCTCAAAAAAATTTAATCCCAATAGGGCGCTTATAATCGGCAATAATGGCATATCTATTGAAGATTTTTTAAAAAAACCTATAGAAACCTGGATGAACTAAATTAAAATTGTAAATCTTAAATTCCATTTATTTTTTATTATAATTTATATATAAGTAATAAAAAATGAATATAAAAAAATGACTCTATCACAAAATTATAATCAACTTCTCAAGGATACGATATCTTATTTAGAAAACTTAGATGAAAAACATATTACACTATCTTCTGAAAACTTAAGTTTTTATTCAGAAGAAATTTCTAAAAAAACATTTCTTAAAAAAGAAAAAAATGTCTTTCATGTAAGAAAAATGGCACCTTTAAACATCGATATAGCAAAGATTAAAGAGCCCTCTGTAAAACTCCCAATACCCGCTCCGATAAAAGAAGAGATAAAGCCGCCTGAAAAGAAAGAATTTATTAAATTAGAAGCTCCAAAACCTCTTTATAATCCTTTAACCGACATAAAAGAAATCTTTCTAAAAATAAGCCCTCCGGAAAATTATATTGAAAACCCCTTAGATGACAAGCAAGCCCAAGAGATTAAGGAAAAATGGAAATATCAAACAAGAGCTGCAGCGATAACAATTCTGGCATATAAAGAAAATCCTAAAGCCTACAAATTTTTAGAGCAGCTTGCCATTGCATTAGATCTATATTTTATGCCGACCAAATTAATATCGGCCTATTTTTTAGAAAAGAACAATCATTGGGACTCCTTTTTATCAGCTAGCCAGTTAAGCCTTGTTATTACTTCCGATAATACCATTTATGAACTGAAGAACTTAAAAAGATTTTATAGAGAAATACCCACCGCTTCCAAGTTCTATCTTAAAGAAAAAGATCTATTTATCCTTCCAGACATTTCTATATATTTTAAAGAGCCCCTATTAAAAAAATCGCTTTTTATTTCAATAAAACAAAAGATTACCTCTCTTGAAGGGCCTAAAAATGGATAATAAGTTCGTCTCTGTAATTTTAGATAACAATATAGACAAGACGCTCGACTATTCTGTCCCTAAAGAACTCGAGGATAAAATTGAAAAAGGAATGAGGATTGAAATTCCGGTAAAAGGCTATTTTAGAAAAGGATATATATTTGAAATAAAAGAAAAATCCGATGTAAAAAAGACGTTGCCGATTAGACGCATACTTTCAGAAAGAGTTATCTCTAAAGATCTTTTTTCTCTAGCTCTTTGGATGGCAAAATATTATTGCACCTCTCTTTCAAAAATATTCAAATGCATGGTACCTACCAGCATTAGAAAAGATATTAAACAAAAGACTCAAGTATATTTAACTTCTTTAAAAACAAAAAAAGAGCTTGCTGATATTTGCAGAGACTTATTATCAAAAAATCCTTCACAGGCAAGAGCTATAGAGATTTTTTTGAAAGTAAAAAAAGGAATTTTCTTAACTGATTTAATAAAACAGGCAAAAATTTCAAAAAGTCCGATAGAGACCCTGATCAGCAAAAAAATCCTACTGGAAAAAAAAATAGCTGTTGATCAAGGAGATCTATTATTAGAAGAAGATTTTTTTCCAACAAAGCCAAAAAAATTAACCGATGAACAAGAAGATTGTCTAAAAAAAATTAGCTCATGCCTTGATGAAAATAAATTTTCATCACATCTTATTCATGGTGTAACTGGAAGCGGCAAAACGGAAATTTACCTTCAGGCCATTCAAAAAGCTTTAGACCAAGACAAAAGCTCTATTATGCTAGTACCTGAAATTGCACTTACTTCACAGACTATAGAAAGGTTCAAGGCCCGCTTTAAAGAAAAAATAGCTGTAATCCACCATCGAAGATCACATGGACAAAGGTTCGATGCATGGCATGATCTTCTTTCCGGCGATGCTAGAATCGTCATTGGTGCCAGATCGGCAATTTTCAGTCCTATGAAAAACCTTGGCCTTATTATTATTGATGAAGAGCATGACACATCTTACAAACAATCTGAAGAGACGCCTACCTATAATGCTAGAAACCTAGCTGTAATGAGGGCCAATTTAGCCGGCTGCACAGTAGTTTTAGGCAGTGCCACGCCATCTTTGGAAAGTTATTATAACGCCTTGATGAACAAATATATCCTATCCAACTTAACCAAAAGACCAAATGAAGCAACCCTTCCAATGGTTCATATTGTCGACATGAAAAGAGAAAAAGAGAGAATGAGCTCATTTTCTTACTTTTCCAGTGAGCTTCTAGATGGAATAAAAAAAAGATATGAGCTTGGAGAACAGACTATTCTTTTTCTAAATAGAAGAGGATATCACACCTCATTAATCTGTCAAAACTGTCAACACACCTTCAAATGCCCCCATTGCGATCTAGCGTTAACTTATCATAAAAATGAAAATATCCTATTTTGTCATTCTTGTTCTTATACAACTAGAACTCCAAGAGAATGTCCCAGTTGCTCCAATAGTGATTATATCAAGTATAAGGGATTTGGAACGGAGCATATAGAAACATCTTTAAAGCTGATCTTCCCCAAAATTAGGACCCTTCGTATAGATAGAGACACAACAAGTACAAAACATAGCCATGAAACACTTTTTAAACAGTTCAGGTCAGGAAAAGCTGATGTTCTGATAGGAACGCAAATGATCGTAAAAGGGCTTCACTTCCCATCTGTTACACTTGTTGGAGTTCTAAATACAGATGGAGCCTTGAATATCCCCGATTTCAGATCATCTGAAAGAGTTTTTCAACTTATAATGCAGGTTGCAGGAAGAGCAGGAAGAGCCGATTTGCCCGGCGAGGTAATAATTCAAACGCATATGCCGGATAATCCTACTATTACTCTAGCTGCCAAACAAGACTTTCTATCTTTTTATAAAGAGGAAATCGAAAATAGGAAATTATTCGATTATCCCCCATTTTCAAACATGATAAAAATTGTTATTTCATCAAAAGATGAAGCCCTATCAAAAAAACTGATAAATGATTTCCGTGAAAAGCTAATAAAAAAACTTCCAAAAGACTTTCATCTGCATCCTGTTGTAGCAGCAGGAAGAGCTAAAGTAAAAGATATGTTCAGATATCAGTTTCTAATAAGAGGTAAAAAGATTCTTCTTCTTACCAAGATTTTAGAAAGAATAAAAGAAGAATTTAAACTACCTAACGGCTCCACTTTATTTATTGATATAGACCCTATATCAACTTTTTTCTGATGCAGCTTTTTTCAATTCATTAATATCGGAATTCATTAGAATATTATGATACTTGGTAATCTTTTCAATTGACCAGTCCCACCATTTTATTTCTATGAGATCCTTAATTGTATTTTCATCAAAGCGTTTTCTGATAACTTTTGCTGGATTTCCCCCAACAATCGCATATGGTTCGACATTTTTGGTAACTAAGGCCCCGCTTCCAATTATAGCGCCATCGCCAATAGTAATACCCGGCATAATAATAGCGCCATAACCTATCCACACATCATTACCGACAGTAGTATTGCCTTTGAAAGGGAATTTTTTAAAATCAAATCCTTCATCCCATCCTTTTTGAAACAACATAAAGGGATAAGTTGAAAAGCCATCTAGCTTATGTGAGCCGCCATTCATAATGAATTTAACACCGGATGCAATAGCACAGAATTTTTTTATGATTAACCTGTCTTGAGAAAAAGGGAAATGATATAAAATGTTTCGAGTTTCAAATGCTTCAGGATCGATTGGATCATCGAAATAGGTAAAATCACCGACGATTACATTATGTCTTGTAATAACATTTTTCAAGAAGCAGGTTCTCTTTGCATCGATATGTTCTAAATGTAATCCCTTTAATGGATATTTATCATTTGGATTTGGGCCTTGATTTTTCATAAAAATACTCTCATCAAATTATATTAATTACTTTTGAGAGTAAATCAGAAAAAAATTCTTCTCAAGAAATTTATTTAATTATTTTTAGGATGAAAAAACATCTCTATTTTGCATTATCCCCTGCAATCTAAACATCTCTTCGCCATAAACTCTTTTATCAGCTGTGGCCAGTTTTAAAAATATACTATTTTTAGGAGACCTGACAACATCCATTAAAAGAGCATCTGATCTGATATATTTCTTTTCCAAAGGTAATACATTATTTCTACTGCAGGAAGTTGCATTGACTAGTATGTCATAACCATCTTTTGCTAGATCTTTCATTTTGTCGATAGAGCCCCCTCTGCAGCCAAATAGTTTAGCAAGCTTAAAAGCCCTATTTTTAGATCGGTTTAAAATAATTAGATCAGCGCCTCTTTTAATAGCTTCATAAGCTATAGCGCTTGCTGCGCCACCGGCACCGATAATTATCATTTTTTTATTCTTAACAGCTCCTTTTTTTTCTATAGAGTTAAGAGCTGCTATTCCATCTGTGTTATAACCTAGAATTTTGTCTTTTGTAAAAGAGATAGTATTTATAGCTCCAATTTTAGAAAAATCCTCATCTACATAAGAAGAGATCTCTTCTTTTAAGGGCATAGTTACACTCAATCCCTTAAAAGGAAGATCTCTTATAAGCTCAAAGAACTTTTTGAGCTCTTTTTTTTCTATTTGGATTTTTACATAAACGGCATTTTGATTATTTTTTTTAAAAAGATCATTATGAAAAATATGGCTGATGCTTTGAGAAATAGGATTTCCGATCAAAGCAAAGATCTTTGTAGTAGTGTTTAGTTTTTTGAAATTATAGTTATTTATCAATTCAAAAATATCAATCTGTCCCTCAACAAGTGGTTTTTCAACAGAGGCATAAGTAAGCCAAGAATTTAAAACAGCGCCTAAAACTCTTGTAAAGCCGCCTAATTCCCCAAGTCCAACAACAGCCAGGTCTTCTTTGTCTTTAGAAAAGTTAAGCAGTTTTAAGCCATCTAAAGAGCTTTTTAAAAAAACTGCTATTTTATAAAGAGAAAAAAATCTCTTTTTCATTTTTTTATATAAGAGATCTAAATTCTTCGCTGTTTTACTAAAATCATGAAAGGAAGATATTAATTTAACATCTGGATAAATTTTACTTATCTTTTCTAAAAAAGCTTCCTCGATATCATATTCAAGATCAAAATAATCAGGAGACAAAGCTATAAGCTCTTCTATTTTTTGAAGCCTTTTCTTTTCGCATCTATTATATTGGCCACCCTGATCTTTTCTTCTTAAAGTAAAAATAGTTTTAATTGGATATTTGTTTAAGATCTTTTGAATAAAGGTTAAATCTATTTTATCAAATAAATCAAAACGCAGCTCTATCAAGTCTGCGATCTTATAAACTTTTTTGATTTGCCTCTCAATAGATGGAAAATTAGGCCCTGTTATAACAGCAACAAGCATTTAAATTCTCCTGAGCCCACAAAAGAGCTTTTTTTATAATCAAATCGTTTACTTTAATATTAATAACTCCTTTTCCAATTTTTTCGATTAAAGAAAAAGAGAATTGTCCATTGATATTTTTTTTATCTAAAATCATCACATCTTTAATTTTTTCAAAAGAGATTTTAGGAAAAGAAACTATTAAATCCAAAGATCTAAAAAGATCAAGGATCTCATTGAACTCTACTAGTGAAAGAGAGTTCATCTCTTTTGAGATATAGCTTTCTATGATAATTCCTAAAGCTACAGCTTTTCCATGAGATATCTTATAATTTGAAAGAGTTTCTATTGCATGCCCTATTGTATGTCCAAAATTTAAAACTTTTCGAATGTTTCTATCATTTACATCTTTTTCAATGATCTTTTTCTTTATTAAAATGCTGTTAATAATTTTCTCATCTGTGATGTTTTCATCTCTTATTTTATAAAATTCTTCTCTATCTGCTATCAAGCTATGCTTGATTAGCTCGACTAATCCATTTTGATATTCAAAATGAGAAAGAGTATCTAAAAGATCAAAATCAACAAATATGGCTTTGGGGTGATAAAATGTTCCCATGATATTTTTTACAAGAGAGGAATTTATTCCATTTTTTCCTCCTATTGATGCATCTACTATTGCTAAAAGAGTAGTTGGAATATTAACTAAAGGAACACCCCTACAATAAGTAGAAGCTAAAAATCCTGCTAGATCAGAAACAATTCCGCCTCCCAAAGCAATTATGCAGATATCTTTAGAAAGAGCATTATTAACTAAGCTTTCCTGCAGATTAAAAAGGGTTTTTCTCGATTTATTTATCTCTTTTTCTTTAAAAGAAAATAAAAAACTTTTCTTATTGTCTTTTGAAAAAGTTTTTAAAAGCTCTTTTCCATATAACTCAACTAGGCTGTCATGAGTAATAATAACAAAAGAAGAAGCAAGATCCTTAATTTGCTCAAAAATAAACTCCTGTTTTAAGAGAGATCTTTGAATAAATATCGGATAGGACTCATCTTTTAGATTTACTATTATTTTTTTCATTAGAGTTTCGATAATTTGTTTAGTAAGTATAGATCGGCCAAAACAAGATTTAACATGGCATTAACAACAGGAACGGCTCTAATAGCAATGCATATGTCATGACGGTCATTAAAAGATATTTGAGTGGATTGGCCATTTACATCTAAGGTTTCTTGAGTTTTTTGAATGCTGGCTGTCGGTTTGAAGGCAACTCTTCCAATAACAGTAGAACCTGAAGATATACCGGCTAAAATACCACCTTCAT
>CAYNVX010000016.1:8165-18683 GCA_964400755.1 uncultured bacterium
ATTTAGGTTTGATAAATGAATCTAGAAGAGCAAAGGAATCATTCCTTTGCGATCCTCTTTTTTTAGAGGATATAAAACCATCTCCTATTTCAAAGCCTTTAGTACCGGGTATTGACATTATTGCATGAGCTAATTTACTAGATAATTTATCATAAATTGGTTCACCCAAGCCTATCGGCAGGTTATGAATCTGAAATTCTACTATTCCTCCTACAGAATCCTTTTCTTCTTTTATTTTTAAAAGCTCTCTAACCATAAGATTTGAAGCTTTACTATCCGGACAATAAACTTCGCTTTGATAGATATTTTGAAGCTCCTTCTCATTTATCTCAGCTTCTATATCCCCAATCGATTTAACATAGGAAAAGACTTTAATATTTTCTTTTTTTAATAGCTTTTTAGCAACAGCTCCGGCAGCTACCCTTAAAGCAGTTTCCCTCGCAGAAGCTCTTCCTCCTCCTCTATAATCATAATTTTCATATTTGTTAAGATATGTAAAGTTAAAATGAGAAGGTCTTAAAATATCCTTAATTTTTGCATAGTCCTCTGATCTGGAATCTCTATTTTCAATAATTATAGAAATAGGTGCTCCCGTTGTTTTTCCATCAAAAAGACCAGAGAGAATTTGAGCTTTATCACTTTCTTTTCGTTTTGAAGAAAAACTACTATTTCCGCAAGAACGATAAGAGAGTTCCTTATTTATATCTTCTTCAGACAACTCTAAATTAGATGGACAGCCATCTATGACAACCCCAATAACAGGGCCATGGCTCTCTCCCCAGGTAGTAATTGAAAAAACTTTTCCAAAGCTATTTGATCCCATCGAGCCTCAGTTGAATTTCTTTTATGATCTGACCCTCATTTTTATAATCTGTAGAAATCTTTAAATCAGAAAACTTTTCATAGATCATAGCTCTGGCAAAATAGCTTTTTAAAATAAAGTTTTTTGGATCTTTCTGTTCAGAATAAAAATTTCTGGTTTTAAGGATTCTATCTTCTAAAACTTCTAAAGAAGATTTTAAATAGATCAGCTTGCCCAATTTTTTTAATACTTCAATATTCTCATAATTCAAAAGGGTTCCCCCTCCTGTAGCTATTACAGAATTTTGAACTTCATCAATTGAGTCTACTGCCCTTTTTTCAATAAGACGAAAACCTGAAAGATGTTTTTGATAAATATCAACGCAGGAAAGATCTTCAAAGAAATCCTTCTTATAAATCTTTTCAATAATTGAATCTACATCAATAAAGTCTTTAGAAAGAGCTTTTGCCAAAGCTTTTCCAATTGTTGTCTTCCCACATTTTTTAAATCCGACTAAAATCAAGTTCATAAGATATTGGCTCCTAGTTTTTGTAGATCATTTTTAAAATTTTTATAAGTTTTAGAAATAGAGTTTATATTAGCAACTATAGATTCTCCATCTGCTGTTAACGCAGCAATAGAAAGAGCCATCGCCAAGCGATGGTCTAAATGAGAATAAAGATTAGCTCCGTTAAGTTTTGAGGGATAAATGACAATGCCGTCATCTCTCTCTTCTATTTTAGCATTCATTTTTCTTAGCTCTTCAACAATAGCTCTTATCCTGTCAGACTCTTTTTTTCTGGCTATTTTAGCATTAGTAATCTCAAGCGGACTTTCTATAGCTGTTCCCAATACTGCAAGAGCAGGAAGTGCATCGATATAATTATCAATATCTATCTTTCTTCCTTCCATCTTTGATTTTTTAACTATAATCTTATCCTTTAGAATTTCAATATTTGCCCCCATCGATCTTAAGAGCTCTATGATTTTAAAATCGCCCTGCATCTCATCAAAAACAATATCGTTGATAGTTATTTCAGAATCAGTCGTCAAGGCTGCTACAATAGGAAATAATAAAGTGCTCATATCCGTTGGAACGATATAGTTAAATCCCGAATAAACATTTGCTCCATGGACAATAATTTTTTCAAAATCATAATTTTCATATCTAATATTCAGTCTATCTAGCCAGCTAAGGGTCATGTTAATCCAAGGTTTTTCTTTTGGATTTTTAATAATAATAGTTGTTTTACCTTCAATAAAAGAACTGGCTATTATCAAAGCAGAAACCGGCTGAGAATCTTCACCATCTATTTCAACAATCCCGGAGGTTATAGGACCTTTAATAATCAATGGAGCATTAGAGTTTTCATTTGTAAGAATTGAAAAAGCTTTCAAATCCGACAAAGCTTTTAGAAGGGGCTTTATCGGCCTTCTTTTTTTTATGGACTCATCTCCTGTAATTATTGAATATCCCTTAGCCAAAGAACAAATGGCAGTAATAAATCGAAATAGCTGCCCTGAGTTTTTAGCATCAATAACATCTTTTGCAGGTTTTACAATAGCGCTATTACCGATGATTTCCAAAAAATTTTCTTTCTTTTCTATTTCCGCTCCAAGAGATCTGCAGGCTTCGATCATTGCATTTGTATCCGGAGAATCCAAATAATTATTAATTATGCTCTTACCTTTTGCCATTACAGCAAAAAGAATAGATCGCATTGTTTGCGATTTTGAGGGAGGAATGACTACCATTCCCGACAATTTGGACTTTCTTATAATAAAATTTTTCATAAATTATTTATTCTAAATTGAAAAAAACGCAATTTATAATATAAAATTAAGATAAATTTGTCTCATAAATATTAAATTATAGGTTTTAGATGACTATACCCACGCCAGAATATCACAATTTAGAAGAATTCCAAGTTCGATTAAAGAAGCTTCATGAAATAAAAAATTTAGGAATCGACCCCTATCCACATAAATTTGAACCGACACATACCCCTAAAGAACTGCATGACCTATATGAAGGCAAAGAAATCGGCCATAGCGATGATGCTGCTGCCGGCGACACTGATTTCGTTAGGGTTGCAGGAAGGCTAGTATTATTCAGAGCTATGGGAAAAAATGCCTTTGCACAGATCCAGGACGAAACAGGCAGGATACAGTTAATGTTCAATAGGGACTTATCCAAAGTAAAAGGCTATGACATAGATAAATCAGAAGAAAAACAGACCCACATCAAATTTATAGAAAAAAAACTTGACCTGGGAGATATTATCGGGATTGAGGGCAACATTTTCAAAACACAAAAAGGCGAGCTAACTATCTTTGTTAAAGAAGTTACTCTTCTTTGTAAAGCCCTTCTTCCACTACCGGACAAACATAGCGGCCTTGCCGATAAAGGTGTACGCTACAGAAAACGCCATCTTGATCTAATTGCTAACAAAGAAGTAGTAGACCAGTTTCTAATCAGAAGCAAGGTCATGGAAATAATAAGAGATTATTTTAAAGAAAATGAATTTATAGAAGTGGAGACTCCCATTTTACAAAATACATATGGCGGAGCTCAAGCGAAACCTTTTATGACACATTTCAACGCCCTCCATCAAGACATGTTTTTAAGGATCTCTTTAGAAATCCCCTTAAAAAAACTTTTAGTCGGAGGATTTAACAGGATATTTGAAATAGGAAAAGTCTTTAGAAACGAAGGCCTAGATAGAACACACAACCCAGAATTTTCCTTATTAGAAGCTTATGCAGCTTATTGGGACTATAACGATTTAATGACCTTTATTGAGACCCTGTTTGAAAGAACTGCTAAAATTTTATTTAACACAACTAAAATTCAAGTGGGCGATACAGAGATCGAACTAAAAGCTCCATGGAAAAGAATGACAATGATAGATTCCATCAAGCATTATGCCGATATTGATGTAAACGCTCTATCTGATGAAGAGATGAAAAAAATTCTTTTAAAAACTCCTATCGACAAGAAAAAACTGGAAAACCCGACAAGGGGTTATCTAATAGCCTATTTGTTTGAAGAGTTTGTTGAAGCAAAATTAATAGAGCCTCATCATATTATCGATCATCCGATTGAAACTACACCTCTATGTAAACTTCATAGAGATCCAAAATGGAGAAAGGAAAGAATCGTAGAAAGATTTGAAAGTTTTATCCTTGGCGGAGAATTTACCAATGCCTATTCTGAGCTAAATGATCCTGAAATCCAAAGAGAGCTTTTAGTTGACCAGGCCATGAAGAAAATGGCAGGCGATGAAGAAGCCAATCCGTTGGATGAAGAATTTATTGAAGCAATCTGCCAGGGCATGCCGCCGGCAGGAGGTATTGGCATGGGTTTAGATAGGTTTGTAATGCTCTTTGCCAATGCACAAACCATCAAGGATGTTATCTTCTTTCCGATGATGCGCCCTGATGAATAATTTTCTTTTCTTAGACAAGAAAGAATAAGAATTTGAATCAAAAAGCAGCGCTCTTATTAATAACGCATCCAATTCTTTCGATTACCATAGCCAAACGTTTCATCATATTATATGTACTATCAGCCCGTTGCTTAGTATATAATTTATATTTTTGAAATGCTTGTCTTACATCTGGGGCTGCTTTATCTATAAGTTTATTCATGAAACGTCCGCCGCTATTCATTCCTGTCCCAAGAATTTTTGCTGCGACAATAACTCCTAGTCCAACGATTAAATGTGGGACTGCCGCGCTAATTATATCTTTTCCAAAATATAAAGCCGAAGAAAAGAAATTTGGCTTAAAAGTTCTTATACAAGATAAAACCCTATCTGAATTAGGAAAACCAATTTCTATATTTTTTTCAGTTAAAGCAGATGAAAAATCATTAGGTTCGAAAATTCTTAAACATGATGAAACTCTATCTAAATTAAAAAAATCAATTTTTACTTGGCCATCGGGAGATTTAAAAACTTTAATCAAATTTCTATACATTAATTGATTGCACGCTACCACGGCTCTATTAGCCTTTTTCGCTAAATAGGCGGCAATCCCCCCTCTTCCACCTGCCCCCGTATTACAGGAAATTAAATATATTTTTGCTTTTTCCGTCAAATTCGAAAAGCAGTTTTGAGGAATACTAGAAAAAACATCCAATGATTTCGAATCAGTAAGCATCATACTTAAGGGATTCCCATGAGCATTTATCCACAAAGAATCAACAGGCCCGGCATTATCTGATATTTCATGGCATATTTGATCAATTGAATTAAAAACTTTAAATTTAATATCGTACAATTCATTTAATTCTTTAAATGGTGTATCTAATTTTTGATTAAACAAATATTTATCAATAGTAAGTCCCCCTTCACTGGGTACATGAGCTCTATTATGATCGGCTTCAGCAGATAAATATAATAATTTTTGTCTTGGATCTTTCTCATCAAACTCAAGAGCACTTTCTCCTACGATCTCTTTCATAATCATTTCATTGGAATGCAAACCAGAAAAAATTTTTTGAACATTATTAATAGAATCATATATTGCATATGCGGCTATTGCAAGCATCGCGGTTCCGCAAATAATATTAACTATTTTATTTGATATTGCAGTTTGTTTATTGGCTTTGAATGTTTTATGAATTTTTTTTATTCCTTCTTTTGCACAGGCATAAGTTATAAAAGAATTCCTTCCCAAATTACTAATAGCTTTAATTCTAGGATTATAAGAAGTAAGATTAATAGCTGCCTCTATTGCTAAAGTACTAACAAATCCTATTGTACAACCTAAAATAGCTCTGCCTGCAGAGATTCCTGAAGATCTATCAGATGACATTATTTACCATAATTTATTATTATTTTAATATTATACTATAATTTTAATATAAAATCAATTGCACAAACAACGATACCGATTACTATCTTAACATAATTTCCAGTTTAATTTTTAGACATTCAAAAACAATAGTATTGTTACTTAATCAACTAAGCCACAGAAACTTCCATATAAAAATGTTTTACATCAATGAAATATACAAATAGAGCTAAAAAAACTTAAATTAATTCTTTATTCCTATCTCCCTGAGCTTTGGCTTGTGAATCATTGCTCCACGACCACAATCCCAATCCTATATAAAACTATCGAAAAATTAATTTTAAATGATGATGAAACGAGCGTCATTTTCTATTGTGATTGGTTTTTAAAAAAAACTAACTTTTCAATATTTATATCATAAGGAGATTTCACGATAAAAACTTCTTTAAATTTATATTTTTCGCTTAATTTATCGATAAATAATGATCTTCTTCTTTCTATTTCCGAAAGTTCAGGTCCATCATTTCTTAACATTAAATTTATAATTTGCAATATATTAATAGATATCTCAAAAATATCCTTATCTTTCTTAATTTTATCTCTCATTTTAACTTCTACATATCTAAGCGCGCTTGACGCAGCCTCTATATTTTTCTTTTTAACTTCTGCATATCTAAGCGCGCTTGATGCAGCCTCTATGGACATTTTCTGATTTTCCTAATGTGAGATTTTTTAATGTTTTTGTTAAAATATAATATTCTCAATATATAGGAACAACATTAAAATTTATTTTTTACAATAAAATTAAGATTAATTTACTAAATCTTGCGTTTGTTATTTTATATTTTTTTTATTAGATTAAGACCATTGGAAGTTAATACAAAAAATGTATCATAAGATCGTCTAATGAAATTTGCCTGCTGTAAATGTTTTAAGAGATTATTAACAGTCCTCTCTCTTTCATTTACCTGTTTTGCAACTTCCATAGAGTCTATTTCAGCGAACTCATCTCCTTTTTCTATTGCCATCTGATAATGTTTGATCAGATATCTTTCTTCTTTCGTTTTTCTAGACATAAAATCCTTATTTCTTTTTTAGTTTTGCGCCATCTTTACCATCTTCAATAATAAAGCCTTGCTGAAAAATATAATCCCTAAGCTCATCCGACTTTTTAAAGTCCTTATCTTTTCTGGCTATCTGACGTTTATCAAAAGCTTCTTTTACATTTTCAGGAATATCTATTTTCTCTTCATAAAAGATAATGCCAAGAACACTATCTATCTCTTTTAAGAAATGAAGAGCTGTTTGAGCTTCTTTTTTAGAGATTTTCTCATTATCCGACAATTGATTAACCTCGCGGATAAAATCAAAAAGAGCAGCCAGCGCCTGAGAAATGTTCAAGTCGTCAGAAAGAGAGAGATTAAATTCTTTTTTAGCTTTTTCAATTAAAGAAGAAATAAAATTATGATCGGTTAGAGAACTTATCTCATTTAATCTTTCCTTAAAGTCAGAGATCCTCTTTAGAGATTTTCTTGAACTATCCAATCCTTCCATTGTGAAGTTAAGCTGCTGTCGGTAATGCGACTGTAATAGAGCAAAGCGGACTTCTCTTCCTGAATAACCTTTATCTAAAAGATTTCTTAAAGTGTAGAAATTATTTAAGCTCTTCGACATCTTTTTTCCATCAACTATAAGATGTTCGGAATGGGCCCAATGCAAAACAAATGGTTTGCCGGTAAAAGACTCTGACTGAGCTATTTCATTTTCATGATGAGGGAAAATATTATCAACTCCCCCGCAATGAATATCTATTGGAGTTCCTAAAAGTTTAATTGCCATTGCACTGCATTCTATATGCCAGCCGGGTCTTCCTTTACCAAAAGGGCTTTCCCAAAAAATATTTCCATCTCTTTTTTCATCATAAGCTTTCCAAAGAACAAAATCAGAAGCATTTTCTTTATCATATTCATCTAAAGAAACCCTTTCTGAGGCTCCTTTAATCAGATCATCCATCTTCAAATGGGAAAGTTTGCCATAAGATGGAAACTTTCCTATTGAAAAATAGATAGAGCCATCTGAGCCTTTGTAGGCTATATTCTTTTCTAACAAATCTGAAATTATATCTATCATTTCCTTGATATAGTGTGTAGCCTCAGGATAAAATTCAGCTTTTTCAATATTCAATTTTTCCAAATCTTCAAAAAAAGCCAATTTAAAAGGAGTTACATATTCACTTAAGCTCTTATGATTTTTCAAAGCACCTTTGATAGTCTTGTCATCAACATCAGTAATATTCATTACCTGTTTGATATCATATTTAAAATATTTCAAGGTCCTTCTCAAAAGGTCTTCAAAAACATAAGTTCTAAAATTTCCAATATGGGCAAAGTCATAGATAGTTGGCCCACAGGTATAGATGCGCATACATTTTTTATCATATGGCTCTATATCCTCTTTTTTTCTTGTTTGGGTATTGAACAACTTTAAAACATTATTTTTCATTTTCTACTCAATCATTGTTTGTAGATATCTATAATCTATTTTTCCTGTTCCCATAAGAGGTATTTCTTCAATTTTTTTAACATCAGAAATTTTTACAAGCCTGCTAAAGCCAGCATCTTTTAAAATCATATTGATCTCTTTTTTATCCATATCAACAACTGAGAATAAAACTAAAGAAGGTCTGTCACCATCAAGTTCCTCAGCACATACAGCAGCAATAGGACCGTCTGCAATATGTCCTGTCCTTCTTAAGATCTCTTCGGAGACTACCTCTTCAATACCGCCTAGACTAACCATCTCTCCAGCCATCTTAACGAAACGCTTCAACCTACCGGAAAGGATAAGGTTTTCATCCTTGTCCAAATAGCCAAGATCTCCAGTGTGGTACCATCTTTCTCCATTTATTTCTATAAATGGAGATTTTTGTTTACCTAAATATCCATTGAATACAGAAGGTCCTTTAACACAAATTTCACCCTCTTCACCCTTTGCTAAGGGCTCTTCGCTCTCCGGATCTATTGTACACATCTCAAATCCAGAAACAAGCCTACCAACGCCCCTTCTCTCTTCACTTTGTCTTGTTAATGAAATTACGGGAGAACATTCAGTTATTCCATATCCTTCTATCAACTGTTTTTCTTTTCCTAATTTTTTTACTTTTTCAAAAATATCATTTGAAGTTTTTTCAGCACCTGTAACAAAAAGCCTGATTGATTGAAGCTGTTCTGAAGATGCCGCATGCAATAGACCTTTTAAAAAGCTTGGAGCTGAACAAAACAGAGTTATTTTCCATCTGTATATCCCCTCAGCTAAAGAATAACTGTCAGTAGGATCTGGAAAAAATGCAATTTTAAGTCCTGCGAAAATTGGCAATAGGCCGGCTACAGAAAAACCAAATGAATGAAAAGGAGGCAATATACCATAAAAGATTTCTTCATCAATAAGTTCTGCAGATTCAAAGGCAGCTCTTTGATTAGATAAAAGGTTCTTATGGGATAAAGGTACTCCTTTTGGATTAGCCTCAGTGCCGCTTGTAAATAATATTACCGCAGTATCGTCCTCTGATATTTTATCCAATTTTAAAGCTTTCAAAAGACCTTTAACTCTTTTTATTGAAAGAAAAGCTCCGCTGATCTTATTTGATTTTGAGATTCTCTTTTTTATATCTTCTAGTAGATGAATGTTCTTAGTTAAATGGCCGAATTCAGTATTGCCAAGTTTTTCTAAAAATTTCCATGAACTTATTACCTGTTTGGCATTTGATGTCTGCATCATTGAATTTAAAAACCTTGGACCTAATGTCCAGTTGAGCATCACAGGTATTTTACCAGCAAGCAAAGTAGCCAATATTACCATATATGTACCAACAGATGCCGGCAGTAATATTCCAATATGCCTGCCCGGCATTTTTTTTATCTGTTTTGACAAGACAAGAACAGAAAGTTTTAACTTTTTATATGTTAAAGGACCCATCATATCATCAGCAACTGCAATATGGTTTTTCATCCTACTACAGCTTTTTAAGAAAACTTCCTGCAATGTTTTTCCTTCAGGGATATAAGGCTTGGGTCTTTTTTTCTCTTCAGGCCATTTGAAATTGCTATCTTCCACCTGTTTTTTTGTTGTAGTTTTTATTCCCTCAGCAATTTCCAATACATCTTGAACTGTTTCTATATCTTCCGGGTGCATTTCATTTACATCATAATTTACAGAAAGGAAAGTTACTATCTCAGCTAGATCCAATGAATCAAGACCAAGGTCTACAGCCAAATCCATCTGTAAGTTGATATGATCTTCACTTACTTTAGCTATTTTAGCTATTTCAGCAATGACCTCTTTTTCAGCTTTTGATGAAAATTCTTTGCCATAACCATCATCCTTTTTTTTATCCAATTTCGCAAGTTTCAAAAACTGCTTTTTCCATGGACTATATGAAACTAAATTAATAGGTTCTGTTAATATCCTGTCTGAATTTACAGGATATTGATTATACCAGTTTTCAAGATATCTATTAATATCGAGCCTAGCCCCAAACCTTGGAAAATCTTCGGGTGCCGGCATTATTTCCATAAGTATCCTTCTTCTTGGCATAAAAAAAAGTCCTGCCCTAAAAAGACATTTTATCCCTCTGACAAGTGTAGAGCCAAAATCAGGAGACTTCCCTGTATATGCTCTAGAAAAGCTGCTTCCCCAAAGTCCTGTTGTTCTTATAAGTACAATATTAATATCTGGGCAGGCTTTTATAATAGTATGCGTCGCTGAAGAGCCCCCAAGTATTTCTTTTCCAGTATGTTTTAATCTTCCTGCCGGATATAGCAGATAGTTTTTCTTAGCTTGTACACCCTCTATAATTTCTTGAATAGTCGCCTTAGCCTTTTTTAATTTTACCTCATTTAAAGCGGTATCGAAATTAG
>CAYNVX010000017.1:0-17970 GCA_964400755.1 uncultured bacterium
AGAAAGGCTTTCCATTCCCTATTCCATCGCCATGAAAGACAAAAACTATTTAAAAAAAGTTCCCTTTTGTACATGGGAAGAACTTAAAGAAATGCATGACAGCGGGCTGGTTAATATAGCCTCTCATTCTTATAATCACAAAAATTTATTAGAAAAAAATATAGACTATAATCTGGAAATTGTTGAATCAAAAAGGTTTTTAGAAGAAAGGCTTAATTCAAAAATAGAGACCTTTGTCTATCCTCTCGGCAAATTTAATGAAAAGATTCATTCTCTTGTCAAAAACCACTATAAATATGCCATGCGTATAGGTTCAGCTTGGAATATTACATGGAACAATGTTTCAGAGATTACATATAGGATTATTAGCGATGAGCTAAAATCAGAAAAAGAACACTTAAACTTATCAAGTTACATTTCCTATTTGTGGTTTTTCTTTTTAAATACATTTAGAAAAAGATAAGGATTTTTTATGGTAGATGATGCTCTGCATAGGTTTATTAAACTTAAAGAAGATGTAGCAGAAAATTTGGATGCTCTTGTAATCACCCTGGAGAATTGCAAAGATATGGGCATGCATGACTATGAAAGTGCTTTATATAATCAGATATCGGATTTGGAAGAAGAGCTGGACAATACAGAAGATGAACTAGAACTTAGCGAAATCATTGTCCATGCTAAAGTTGCTGAAAGGAAGATAGATACATGGCTCTCATCTCAGGGTAAATCCTCTATGAGCCTTTCATGGCCGAACATCTAATATAAGAAAGAACGACAGCTGTTGCCTGAGAGACATTCAGCGAATCAATTTTTCCAAGTAATGGGATATAAACAGAATTATCCGCATTTTTCCTAATAATAGGCTGTACGCCTTCTCCTTCAGATCCCATAACAATTACTGTCTTATCAGAAAATTCATATTCATAAAGGCTTTTAGATGATTCTTCGGCAAGTGTTGTAATTATCTCATATCCTTCATCTTTGAACTTATTTATAGCATCCATTAAATTAGATACTCTTATTAGATCTATAAGTTCTGATGCTCCACAGCTGGATTTAGTAACAACAGCAGAAACATCACAACCTCTATTTTTTGACCAGACAACACCATCTACACCAAAACATTCACATGATCTTAAAATAGATCCAAAATTCTGAGGGTCATTTATATTATCCAGCATTAAGACCAGGGATTTATCTTTTTCTTGTTGTTTTGACAAAAAGGCTTTTAAATCAACATAGTCTCTTTGTCTTACCTCAGCTACGATTGATTGATGAGAATCGGAGTTTACCATAGATGTTAAAACTTGTTTAGCAACTACTTTGAAAGGTATATTATTAGTTTTAATATCTTCAATTAAAGAACCTTGATTTTCATTAGTTATAAAAACCCTTATAATCTTTTGAGGTTTATATCTTAAAACCTCTCTAACACAATTCTTACCCATTATATATGTCATTTCTAAACCTTTTTAAAATTTATATCCCACGCTAAAAATAGCTGAAACAAACCACCATCTGACAATAAATTTTTCTAAATAGCCGCTATCTATTATAGAATAATTAGGCAAAAAGGTCTCTGTTGTTTTTTCTTTATCGATATCTTTTTCATTTGAAACATAATAATCATAAGACAATTTTAAAGATGATAGCCAATTATTTGAAATAAGATAGGTAGCTTTGATCTTTCCCCTATGAGCATATCCATCAACAGAAGCTGTCTTTTCTGTAATATATACATTTCTTAAAAAATTATTTGTACTGACACTGAAGGAGGAATGAGAACTGTGGTTTAATTTTAACCAGTTATATTTATAACCAGCTTCGAAACTGAATCTCCCTCCGGGTTCGATTTGAAAATCTAAACCTAAAGAAAAGCCCCGCCATCTCTCTTTAAAAAAATTCTTAGTTAAATCAGACCTAACCAGATAAGAGCTTCCATTGGAAATTTGAATTGAGGAAGGATCTGCATTTTTATTTTGGAGATATTTATAAATCCATAAATAGCCAAATGTAGGGGTTATAATAAACTTGTTAAATCTATCCGGAGTGATATCGACCTGATATCCAATTATCGGCTCTAAATATCCATCATACCCACTGCTTTTTTTAGAAAATTTAGCAGGATAGGGCGAAAAGTCCAAAAGCATAAAATTTTGATCTACATTCCCACTGCCGATAGCTGCTCCCCCACCGATAAGAGAAAAGTAAATATCATGATATACTTTTCTCAAAGAGCTTTCTAAAATGAGATATTTGGGATATTTGTATACTTCCTGATAAGTAATAACCTGAATAGGATTATCGGTTAAAGATTTCCAGTTTAAGCTGTCCTGCCTATATCCTATCCCTATTTCAAATGTAACAGGTTCATTCAAAGTTGCTTTTAAGGAAGATAGGGAAAATAATAAAATTATGAAAAATATCTTCTTATACAAGATTGGGATCCCTTTATATCTTTTTTAAAACTATAAAGGTTTTTCCCTTTTAGCCCAATAATTAGGTCCATAATCATAAGTAAGTTCTTCATCTTTTGCAACATGCCTATTTGTCCTAAAAATTATATGCATAACATTATCACTGACTATAGCTATTGGTGACAGGTTAGGCGAAGAGCTATGATTGACAAACCTTATTAAGCTCCCTTTTTCTCTGGCATCTATTGTATATTTAGTTTTCTTATATCCAATTGTATATTCAAAACAATAAGCATTTTTATCATCAATTATCGGCCTATATTTTTTTATAATACCGGTATATTCTCCTAAAAAAGCCCCTTTTTCAAAGTCTTGATTGGCAAAAAGTCCATATTCCATTATCGGGTCAATCCATTTTACTATTACATTTGGAATAAAACCTGATTTCAGCTCTTTATGATAATAACTTCCCAGCCAAAGCTGCTCTTTTGAAAAAAAATTCATCAGCTCCGCTTTCTTGCAATACTTTTTAATCTTTTTCAAATAGCTGTTTTTCTCAAATTCCAAGCTTGGTAAATATTCAACTTCAACAGTTTTTTCAAACTGTTCTTTTATATAAGTGAATATTTTTCCCTCTTTTTCAATTTTAAATAACATAATTAATAATGATAATTTTACAAAAAAATATATATATTGCAGAATAAAGAAATTAGAGTAACAAAGCAAGGTGTAGTTATGTCACAGTTTCCAATGAATTTTGAAGTATCCACAGAGGCTACTTCCGGTATTAGCAAAAAATGGACAGGAAGAGGAGCTAATACAGAAAACATAACTATAGCCATCCCCCCTGAATTTCATGGGCCCGGCCATGCTTTTACCCCGGAAGATCTATATGCCTTATCAGTATTAAGCTGTGTTATTGCTTCTTATAAGGTTCTTTGTGAAAAACATGAAGTCACTTTTGAAAAATTAGATGGTAAAGCAAGTGTAACAATGGACAGGAATCCAGCTTTTAATGGGATAGCTCTTACCGACCTGACTATAACTCTAGATATTAAAAACAGCTCTAACAAAGAAAAAGCAAGAGAGCTCTTGGATACTGCCATCAAGCATTGCCCCGTTGCAAATTCTATTAAAACAGGAAAGACTTACCATATTAATATTTCTTAAGCTTTATAACAGCTTCGGGCATGGTAGTAACTTTGAGACGCTTGTTAAGCTCTTTAACAGTAACATGATCTGGTTCTCAATAAAGGTCTTCTATAAGGTCTTTATGTATTGATAACTGCTTTTTATTCCTTCTAAATATTTTGAAAAATCTTCGGAAGAAATAAGAGTAGAAAATTTAATATCAAATAAAAATTCAGTCTCTAACTCACCCAGTTCTTTTGCAGACACTCCTCCAATTTTAGCTAAATGAACATTACCAAAATAACAATCGTTATGCATTTTATTAGCTGCAACAAATGCAGCTAAAAATAGCCTATGGATATTTTTTAAGGTAATAAACCTGCGCTGAGTAATATTCTGATACCTATCTAACAATATAATAGCCCCAATTGTAGCAACTGCAAAAGAGGTCAGTTCAATACCCTCAGCATGTTGTTGAAGATAATCAACAGGTATAGAATACTTACGAAACCTTTCAACATACTTCCCAAGAGACATATCTGTCGCTTCTGTAGAACAAAACATAGAAAGTCTTGCTTGTCCGAATTTAGTATTCTTATCTATAGCAGTTTCTAATGACCATGCAACAGTTTTTGTAATAATCTTATCTAAATCAACTTCCTCTTCAGAAGCGTGAACCGGTTTTACAGCAGATAAAGCAGCCATTTTTTCTATAATTGGTTAAATTTTTTTGAAAAATATGATTAAAATTATACCAAAAGACAGATTTTAAAATCAGGCAAAAATTGCAGTTTTCCTGCTTTTTTTTCGATAAAGTAATTATACTCCGAAATTAACCTCTGTCTCCTGGCCTTAATAAAGATTCTCTCTTTTGTAAATAATTTTTTAAATCTTAAGTTCTTAAAAAGGTTAAACTTATAAAAGAATTATTATTCTAGTTTAGCTCTAACAGAAAGCCCCCTATTAATCATTATTTAAATGAAAATGATTGATTTTGTAAGTTTTTTACTATATTATTTCTAACTTAAATAAATTATTATTATGGGTTTTTTAAAAATGAAAAAATTTTTACTTTTTTTCCTGTTGATCTGTTCAATAGTATTTGGGATCTCAAGACTTAACAAACCTCAGGAAAAATCCTTAGTGGTTATAATGATGGGCCCCCCTGGCGCCGGCAAAGGAACTCACGCTGTTGACTTAAGTAAGAAATTGGAAATACCTCATATTTCAACCGGTGATTTGATTAGAATGAACATTCAAAACCAAACAGATTTAGGCAAAAAAGTAAAAGAGCTTATCGAAAAAGGTCAGCTTGCTCCTGATAATTTAGTATTAGACTTGCTTTTTGACCATATTAATAAGAATTCTTATACCCACGGCTATATTTTAGATGGTTTTCCAAGAACTCTGCCTCAAGCTGAAGCTTTAGAGCAAAGACTAAAGAAAAACTCTAAAATTATAGTAATAAACTTAAATACTTCTGATGAATTTATTGCTCAAAGAATACTTGGCAGGTTAATTTGCAAAAATTGCGGGGCATCTTTCCATAAAACATTCCTTCCTCCAAAAACTGAGGATATTTGCGATAATTGCAATAACCCCCTTTCTCAAAGAAAAGATGATACCGAAGAAATTATTAAAGAGCGCTTGGCTATATATCATAAAGAAACTCAGCCGCTGATTGAATATTATAAAAACAAGAACTTTTTATTTGAAATTGACTCAAATAAATCTAAATCTGAAGTATTTCAAAATCTAATAAATACAATAGAAGAAGCTAGGTAATAATATTCGCTGCTAGATATTTCTAAATACCTTGAATCATTGCTCGATCTATATTAAGGCTATTTTGAAAATGGGATAGACGAGTAATTGCTTTAAGAGTCTTACATTCCCTACTCCATAAGACAATGTTCTGTCTTTTTATATTTCTAGCGGTATTTTTTTTCTCATTAAATCTTCTTTGCAATGTGGCCAAACCCACCTTCTTTCTTTTAACATGAGATCTTTTTTTTATTGTATTTCAATGATAACAGGTTTTAGAAGATGGATATAATTGATCTATATAAATAATCTTTGATCCTTTCTTCCCGCAACAATATTCCAATATCTTTAAAAAAGTACTAAAAGATAAATCTAATACCTTGCCTTTGTATAATCTTCGCTAAGAATATGTTCATGAAAATCTTCATCTATTAATATTTTTTGATTTTATATCTAAAAATCTCATAATTTTCTCTTTTTACTCTGAAAGTACGACTTTAGAATATAATAGGTCCTGATTTATTCCATTTTTTTCCTTCTTTGCATTAACGAAAAAAAAATTATAACAATTTCTTTAAAAAAGCGGGAACCGGTATAAATTAAGATTTATACTTTACACAAAACATATAAGTTGTTTATATATTCAATACTTTTATTATAAGGTAGAAAAAACATGTTTATTAAACGTAATAGTTCAGTTACTGAATCAAACGAAATTATTCCTAAAAGCATCACAAATTATATTCCTTTACCTATTGAACTTACAACAATTGCTATAGCTACTGCTTGTATAGCAGTGCCACCATTAGGATGGTATTATGGAATAGCAATAAGCGCTGGAGTTGTAGGCCTATCAAAAGAATGTTTATATGCATCTAGAATATTCCCCAAAATTGCAAAAAGAGAAGAAAAAAGAAAAATTAGAGATGAACATGAACGTTTTCAAGTATATAAAGCACAAAAAAAAGCTGCAGAAGTTGTTGTCCAAGCCGTTTTAACCGGACTTTGCTATAAAATATCCTCTTTAATGGTCAATTTTTTTTCTTCAAAATGCTTTACCGAAGATAAAAATATAGATAAAGGTCCATTTTATATAACAGCTCTTTCTTTGACTTGTTGTTCAGCTTTATCTGTTGTCATATCAGTAAGCTTTTTAATAAAAAAAATAATTGAATAGGAGCAAATATGTCTTTTTTATCAAGAGCATGTATAAGTGATATGCCAAGAAGCATGAGTTCTACAATAAATGACTCTAGAGAACAAATTTATAGAGATCGAAAAACAACACTATTAGTTCATAGTGCTTTAATCATTACTGCAATAGTTGTTGCAACTTTTCAAGCTTATACAGGACTTTTATCAGCTTTCCAATTTGCTGGTTTAGAAGGAGGCTTAGGAGTTATAGCCTTATTTGTACAAACTTATCATATACAGACAATGTCTGAAACTGACTATAGTTTTTTGTTCTAAATGCTAATTATCATAACATTCATAAAAAAAATAAATGATAGAATGTTAATATTGCAAAATGTAAACAAATTTAAAATGTTTTTAATAAAGGAGTTTTATGAGCTTTTATAAATGTGAAGGACACAATCCTATCAGCGATACAAATTCATTATCAGGCGAAGGACACAATCCTATTCAACCAAGTATTTTTAATTATCTTGGGCCTATTATCTCTATTGCAAAGACAATTTTTGGTTCTATTGGGGCAAATCCACACTCACTCCCGGCTACTCTTGCTCCAAATAGACTTTCTATAGATACCCACCCGGATGATATCCCCGAATGTGATCCTTCAGACTTACCACCAGAGCCAGACCCCGGTGAAATAAAACCATGCATTATATTATAAAAAAAGGTGGATTAAAATCTTCTAAAAACCGCCATTGATACATTGTCAGCCGCAAGAAAACTTTTAGGAAACATATAAGGATTGGCATATAGTGTCCATATTGATCCACTTTTATAAGCAGCTCGTTCCATTACAAAGGCATAGATGTTTAATCCCACTACAAAGAATTAGGACCATCTATTTCTTTTGAACCACTTTAAGAGGTCTGATCTTAGACCTCTTATTAAATAACGGCTTCATTATCTGAAGCTCCGCTATTACAGGAAGATGATCTGAAGGGAATTTTCCATCAAAGGTATCTGCCAGAATTCCGTGACATAACACTTTTATGGTATTATTAATAAAAATATAATCAGGTTTTACACCTGGCTGACCTGGCTCTTTAAACCCTGACCAGGAACCTGTAGGACCATGATGTGGGAAAATAGTCTTAAAGTGAGCATCTATCAGGTTATCATTTTTAGTAAGCAGCTCATAAGTTTTCTTTCCTCCAAGTTCAGGAAAAATATTAAAGTCTCCAGTAACAATATAAGGATAGTCGGATGCTATTTCAGAAATCTTTTCTCTTAAAAGCTTGGCGCTTTTATTTCTTGCCATTTCAGAATGATAATCAAAATGTGTATTGAAAAAATAGAATATTTCCCCGGTTAGCTTATCTTTTAACTTAATCCAGGTTACTCCTCTGATATATTTCGCATTCCAGCCGATACTTGGAAAATCAGGCGTAGGTGATAAAAAGAAAATTGATTTATCTAATAGGTCAAAACGCTCTTTTTTAAATAATACGGCATCATAAGGACCTAAATCTTTGCCATTTTCTAAACCTACTCCGAACCAGCGGTATTCTGGAAGCATTTTTTCTAAATCTATAATCTGATCTTTTAAAGGTTCCTGCAGACCTATGATGTCCATATTGTGGAATCTGATCATACTGGCTACATTTTCTTTCCTAGATTCCCAATGATTCTCAAGGGTATCTTCGCGGGTATTGTTCCAACGAATATTATATGTCATCACTCGCAATGTATTTACGCTAGAGGTCTTCTTAGCTTTAGCAAGGTCTTTGAGCTCTTTCATAAAGTTAATAATATTAGAAGACATGGTTTCCTTATTATTTCGTTTTTATCAGCATCTATCTTAACATAAAAAAGGTAAAAAATCGACCGTTTTAAAAACCCTTGAATATTAGTGGTTTATACAAGGTTTTATTGAAAAAAAATCACGTTCAAATAATTTTTTTGACGCTTATTAGCTTAAACTTTTTAAAAAAAAATCAGCCTTTAGACTATAGTTAAACTTTAAAGGACAATCAAGGAATATCTATAAAACCCTTAAATAGAGCGCTTTCAGTATTCAGCATAATTATCGCTTATTATTTATCAATTAAGGTCTTAAATATAAAAAAGGGCAGGGCTCTTTTTTTATTTATAAGTGCAGCTGTTCTCTTTTAGGGAATTTTTACTCAAGGCTTCGAAACATTAAGAGATTCTACCATACCATTTTTTTCTAAAATAATAGCTTGGGCATCTCTTGTTTTGCCTTTTGTTTTTTTTATTATTTTTTATCCTCCTAAAAAGAGAAATAAACAAAAATAAAAAAGGCTATTTAAGATAGAGTTCGGCAAATATTATTGGATGCTCTTCAGATGGAGTCAAAGTAAAGCCCAATCTTTTACATAAATTTTGCATTTCTAGGTTTTCCTTGAACATCGAAGAGAGTATATACTCAACCTTTTCATCTTTAGCAATTGTTAATAAAGTCTCTAAAAGCTTAGACCCTATTCCCTGATGCTGGTATTTGTCTTTAACCAATAATGAAAAGGTTGCATCATTAGTTCCAGATAGTTTTGATAGTCTGCCAACTCCTAAAATTTCACTTTTTTTATTATTTAGTTTTAATTCTGTAATTAATGCTATTTCCCTATCGTAATCTGTAAAACATATGTTTATCAGCCTCTCATGAGCTATTAGCTCATCATAATGAAGAGCTTTTAAATACCTTTGCTTTAAAGATTTTTCAGAAACATCCTTGTAAAAGTTTATTATTAAAGGTTCGTCTTCAGGTTTGATCGGCCTGATTATAACATTAGTTGTGTCCTTCAACTGCCAATCTTCAACATAATGTATAGGATAAGGTCTAATAGCAAGCTTGGGATGTTCGACATTCTCTTCATGTAAAATGATCCTTGCATCCAAGGCAAGCATAGTATCATGCTTAACCAAAAGCGGGTTGATGTCACACTCTTTAATTTCTGGATAGTCCGTTATCAAATTACTAAACTGAACCAATACATGTTCCAATTTAACAAGGTCGATGCCTTTCTGGCCTCTTACACCTTTTAAAGCTTCATATATTTTAGTCTGCTCCATCATTCTTCTAGCTAAGGTAGAAGTAAGAGGTGGAAGAGCTATCGAGCTGTCTTTGAAAACTTCAACTAACTGCCCTCCCATTCCAAAAAGAATTATAGGTCCGAATTCATTATCAATAGAACTTCCTAATATTAATTCATAACCGTCCAGCTTAACCATAGGCTGCACTGTTACGCCTAAAATATCTTTTTCACTAGCAACTTTTTTTACAGATTCGTAAATTTCATTAAAGGCCTTTCTTATAGCTTCTTTATTATTTAAGTTCAGCTTTACGCCGCCCACATCTGTTTTGTGGGTGATTGTCTTTGAATGAATCTTTAAAACAATGGGGTAGCCAATCTTTTCAGCATATTCGACAGCCTCATTTTCTGTTTTAGCTATAAATGTCGGCACTGTCGGTATATTATAGGCATTTAATACTTCTTTCGACTCAAACTCATCTAACAGAGTTCTTTTTTCTTTTCTAACTTGGCTAAAAACAGCCTTAATTTTTTTATCTCTTTCAGCGATTTCTTTTTCATTAGAAGTTTTTTCTTCACCAATGGGAGTCTCATAAAGACCTTTTAAATTATAGCTGTAAGAATACATATAGGCAAAAGCCCTACAAGCAGCATCGGGATATTTAAAAACAGGAATACCGTTTGAAATTAATATCTCTGTTCCTTTCTCAACCGCATTAGCTCCCATCCAGCTGGCTAAAAGAGGCTTATTGTCTAAATTCGAATATTCTTTCAGCTTCTCGGCAACTTCGGTAGCATCTGTCATATACTGTGGTGTAAGAATAGCTAGAATTCCTTCAATATTTGGATCTTTAGACAATATATCTATTGTTTTGGCATAAAGATCGGCAGATGCATCGCCTAAAAGATCCACTGGATTATTATGGCTCCAAGCGGCAGGTAAAAAGCTGTTAAGCTTTTCATAAGTAGGTTTATCTAAAATTGCCAATTTTCCACCATTTTCAATCAATGCGTCTGTAGCAATAACACCAGGCCCGCCTGCGTTAGTTACGATTGCTAAATGGGGTCCTTTAGGTTTTGGCTGTTTTGATAATATTTCTGTCATGCTAAAAAGATCAGCTATAGTATCAACTCTTAATATTCCAACTCGTTTTAAAGCAGCATTTAAAACATTATCACTTCCGGCTAAAGCACCGGTATGTGAAGAAGCTGCTTTTGCCGATTCTTCTGTCCTTCCTGCTTTGATCAATATAATTGGTTTAGTCAAAGCAACTTCTCTCGCTGCAGAAAGAAATGATCTTGGATCTCCAATGCTCTCCATATATAAAAGAATGCTTTGAGTATTGGGATCATTGCCAAAGTAATTAATCAAATCACCCCAATTTACATCAATCATTGACCCAATAGATACAAATGCACTAAAGCCTACTTTTTCTTTCAAACTCCAGTCTAAAACAGCTGTGCACAATGCTCCGGATTGGCTAATAAAAGCTATATTCCCCTTTAAGGCCATATCAGCAGCAAAAGTAGCATTTAGTCCATTAATAGGATTCATGATTCCAAGGCAATTTGGTCCAATAATTCTCATTTTTCCTTTTTGAGCATGAAGCAATATCTCTTTTTCCAATTTAATTCCGGGTTCACCGAGTTCTTTAAATCCCGCCGAAATAATTACTGCTGTTGGAATCTTAGCTTTTACACAATCTTGTATTACTTGAGGAACTGTATGAGCAGGGGTTGCTATAACTGCCAAATCAACAGTTTCAGGCAGACTTTCAATATCAGGATAAGCCTCAACGCCTAAAATACTTTTACGCTTTGGATTAACCGGATAAATTTTCCCACCAAAAGGCGATTGCAAAAGATTGGAGACTAAGGTTCTGCCAACGCTATTTTCTCTTTCCGTTGCGCCTATGACAGCAACGCTTTTTGGCGAAAAAATATAATCCAAATTATGATGCTGTTTATATAATATGTTTAAAGATGGGTCAAATTTATAATCTTTCATTCAAACTCTCATATATTCCTTATATAAGATATATAGATGAAATGATTCTATATGCAAAGTATTTTTAGAAAAAATCTACTAAAAAACCGAAAATCACCGCTACTAAAGCAATGATTAAACGAATAGGCTGGATAGGATAATGTGTAACTAAGACTTTCTCATCTTTATCCCAACTGGTTATTTCATTGGTCTTTAATTTTGTAAATGAAAAGAACATTGTTATGATATTTATAACCGGCAGACCCATTCCGATTCCTCTAAACCAAACCGAAAAACTTCTTCTTAAAGCTCTTTTGAAATTAAGCTTATTGCCCCATTTGTCACTAACCTTTGTTCTTAATAAAAATTTACCGGGAGTATATCCCCAAACCGATAAGAAAAGAGCCTCTAATGGTATCCAAGCTAAAAACTGCAAAGGTATCAGATATTCTCTTTTGCTTAACAAATAGAATGAAAAAAGATGTTTTTTGAATATAAAACAAATAAATCCGAAAAGAGCATAATCAAACATCCTGGCAAAAAACCTAACCCAAGGGTTGACATGAGAAAAATCTTCTTTTTCCTCTATCGGCTGCTCTATAACTTCATCATTTTTCATTTTAAGGCCCAAAAGTTAATTGAAATACTATAGCTTTTTTTTAAGTATATCTTCAATTTCTTCTTTGGAAACAGTTCCTTCTCTAATTATTTCTAGATCTTTGGAAACTAAATTTATAATTGTAGAAGGTATTCCAATAGGACAATCCCCTGTGTCTATTATAGCAGATACCTTCCCCTGAAAATCCTTTATAGTCTCTTTTGCAGATGTTGGGCTTTTCTGATTGGAGATATTTGCAGAAGTTCCAACTATCGGATCGCCCAAAAGTTTAATAATCTTTAAAGTGTGTTCTTCATTTGGCATCCTCACTGCAATCGTTTCATTGCTGGAAATATTCCAAGGAAGAGCTTCTTTTTTCTTTAATATGATCGTCAAGGGACCAGGAAAAAAATAATCTGAAAGCTGATAAAATTGATCAGGGATATCTTTAGCCACTTTTTTAGCAGCAGCAGCAGAGCCTAAATGAACGATTAAAGACTTGGTCTGAGATCTTCTTTTAATTGATATATTTGATCAATGGCCTCTTGATTAAAAGCATCAGCACCAAGACCATAAACAGTTTCTGTTGGAAAAACAATTAGCTTACCCTCTTTTAAAAATCTTGCGATCTTTAAAAGATTACCCTCGCTTAACTGCTCTTCTGTGAAATAATCGCTATTTATTGTCATAATTAGCCAATTTTATACTTTTATATATATTTTTGTCCAAAATCAATTGCATCTAATTGTTTTTTTTACTATTGATGCAATTAAGAGGTAAAATTATGAAAACTGTAGCACATTTGTCATTAATATATGGATTAATTGTTATTTTAGGCGGCATTATGGCTTTTGCCTATAATGACAGCACAATATCCTTATTTGCCGAAATATTTACCGGCATCATTATCTTTGTAAGCGCTATTTTAATGATAAAAGAAAAGAAGTATGCTTTTTATACTGTTTTGATACTATCTCTTTTATTAACAATATTTTATGGGTATAATTTTTCTCAAACCACAGAGTTTTTTCAAGGTATTATGGCTGCTATAAGCATCTTTGTGGCTGCTGGGCAATTCATTAGAATAGCTAAAGGGTTTTCTTCATAAAGATAAAAAAAAATAAATATAAAAAAAAATCGAGTAAGTCTTGAGATTTACTCGATTCTAATGCTTTAAAGAATTAGAAGTTAAAAACTTAAGCTTTCGCTTTTCTTTTTCTACGAGATTTTCTAACTGCTTTTTTAGTTTTTCTAACTGCTTTTCTAGCTTTAGTTTTTCTTCTAGTTTTTCTAGCAGTTTTTTTTGCTGCTTTTCTTTTTTTTCTTTTAATCATGGATTTTTCCTCCTTGAAATTCATCCAACTTAAAAGTAATCTCAGGGCCGAAGCACTTTATATTGATTACTCTTTATACCTTTATAATACATTTTATTGTAATTAAAAACAAATTTTCTTTTTAATTATATTATAAAAATAATTACAAAATTGTAATTAAACCATTTAGAACACACTCTCAGAGGGTTTTTAATTGTAATTATTTTTTTAATTTATTAATTTTTTAACTAAAAACAGAGTATAAATTATTTTAATAATTACAATATTTGATTTTTTTTTGTTAGAAACTTCATCATAATCTTAAATTAAAAAGTCATCACAAGATTAGATAGAATCTATTTTGACATTAGTTTAGATTACACCTTAAGCATCTAATTGTAAAAAATTAAAGAAATAAAAAAGGGTTCTTTAATAAATTAAAGAACCCCGATTGATTTAAATAATTGCTAAATTATGGTTTTTTGTTATGTAATTTAGCTGCAAAACCTTTCCAGGAGATAGCAACATATACTGCGCTAATGCCCATTAAAAAGTATAAAACTTTATCAATCCAGATTTTGCCAAATACGTAATCAATAATATTAAAATCAACTACGCCTACGAATCCCCAGTTTATACCACCAAGAATTAATAGTAATAATGCAAGTAAATTAAGCTTTTTCATATTTTTTCCTCTCTCAATCTTGAAATTGCCTTCAATTACTATTAACTCTCAAAATCTGATTTAAAATTCAAGTCTTTTTTTTAATTAGATTATTTAAGTGCCTAAAATTAACTAATTTATAATATAAATAATAATTACAGCTTAATTGCGAATTTGATCTTTTATTATAATTAAGACCTCAAAGCTTAAAAACCCTTTAAATGATTTTAAGGCTAAAAGGACTTAACTTTCTTTCAGCTTAAATAACAAAAAAATTGTAGATCCTTTAACCGTTTTAGAAAAATTTATAAATAGAGCAAAATAGTTTTTTCAACTAATATGAACTTTTAGTAATCGGTTTTAGAATTTGAGGATATATTTATGCAAGTTCCCTTATCTGAAAAACTCCGCCCAAAATCCTTTAAAGATCTCTTTGGACAGGAGCATTTAACAAATGAAAAAAGCTGGATGCAAAGCTCTATAAAAAACAATAGACCTCATTCCATGCTCTTATTCGCCCCTCCAGGAACCGGCAAAACAACAATAGCTAAACTCTATGGCCACTCATTTAAAGCTAATTTTATTACATTAAGTGCAGTATTTAGCGGTGTTAAAGATCTTAAAGAGATCATAAACGATGCTAAAAACAATCCCCTTTTCAAATCTCAAACAATCCTCTTTGTTGATGAGATACATCGCTTCAACAAAGCTCAGCAGGATGCCTTTTTACCATTTTTAGAAGATGGAACTTTAATATTAATAGGAGCTACTACAGAAAACCCCTCTTTTTCCCTGAACAATGCTCTTTTATCAAGACTTAGAGTTGTAACGCTAAACAGTTTAAATTCAGAAGATTTAAAAAAGATACTGCTACGCTACGAGACTGAGATATCAAAACTAAACTTAAGCGAAGAGGCTGAAAAATTTTTAATCGAAACATCTCAAGGAGATGCTAGACATCTTTTAAACATGATTGAAAATCTCGAAGATGTCAAAGATGGGGTAATAGATATTGAAAAACTCCAAAAAATCATTCAAAAAAAACCTGCTTTGTATGACAAGCATTCCGATGGTCATTATCATTTAATTTCAGCCCTTCATAAATCAATAAGAGGGTCCGATCCTGACGCGAGCCTTTATTGGCTCTGCAGAATGTTAGAAGGAGGCGAAGAACCCCTTTATATTTGCAGAAGACTGATCAGAATGGCAGCAGAAGATATCGGCCTGGCAGACCCCCAAGCTATTCAAATCACACTATCTGCAAGAGAAACATATCGCACACTTGGATCTCCTGAAGGAGAGCTCAGCATAGCCCAGGCAGTTGTCTACCTTGCTCTAGCCCCCAAAAGCAATGCCATATATGTTGCATATGAACAAGCTAAAACAATTGCTGCTAACACCAACTCACTTTCACCCCCTAATAAAATTATTAATGCCACATCTAAATTAATGAAAGATCTGGGCCATGGCAATAATTATAAATATGACCATGACGAGGCAGATTGCTTTTCAGGACAAAACTATTTTCCTGATCAGCTTCCAAGGCAATCCTTCTATCAGCCTAAACTTAGAGGGTTCGAGAGAGAAATGAAAAAAAGAATTGATTACTTTTCAAAATTAAGACAAAAAAAAGAAAATTAAATTATTTTTTTTTGAATTTATTATTCCCTAATTAGGGTTGCATCAAATCAATCAATTAATATATTCTTTTTCACTAACTTGGGTGAAATTATAATTTATCAGAGGGTTTTTTTATGTTAGAGTCTGCAACGTTAAAAAAAAATAAGATTTGTCTATCTGATTATGATTATAAAAAAGATATTGAAAACAGAATATTAATCTCCGAATTAACTTCATTTGACTTAGAAGTACTTGAAGAAATCTTGTTCAGTTCAATTAAAACCTCACTAAAAAAGTTAGCTGTTAATCTTGATGTAGAACCTTCCTTATTAATTCCTATTTTAAAAAAATTAAACGGAGCGGGGCTTTTACATACAGAAAAAGAAGAAATTGTCATTAATAAGAAAATGAGAAAATATTTTGAATTTGAACATGCAAAATTCGATGAAGACTTCAAACCTGATATAGAATACCTCCAGCAACTTCTTCACAAAATCCCCATCCATATACTTCCTCTTTGGTACTCAACTCCAAGAACATCTAACAACATCTTAAATTCTATCGTAGAAAAATATTTGACCACACCTCAAGTCTTTCAAAGATATTTAGCTGAACTAATTTCAGACAATTCCTTATTTGGACAAATCATTAATGATGTCTATAAAGCACCTAATCTTACTATTGCCTCTGAAAAGATAGTTGAAAAATATGAAATTTCTAAAGAAGACTTTTATGAAATTATTCTAATATTAGAATATAACTTTGCCTGCTGCCTTAGTTATAAAAAAACAGAAACGGGCTATCAAGAGGTTATAACACCTTTTTATGAATATAAAGAATACCTACAGCACTATAGAAATACAGAGGTCAACGGAATAGAAGAGCTGCAAAACAAAAAAAATGAAAGACCTTTAGCATATGTTGAAGATTTATCAAAAATATTATCAGAAGCTCAAAAACCAATTTTAATAAAATCATCCAAGTATGTTGATTTAAAAAATGAAGATTATCAAACAATCATCCCCTATTTTGAATATCTTGTTCAAAAACTTTCTAAACTTAAATATTTAAAAGTTAAAAACAACCAAATTACTATTACTGATTTAGGCAAAGACTTTTTAACAATGTCTTTAGAAAATAAAGCTCTTCATGTCTATCAACACCCTCACAACTCTATTGATTCCGATAATTTTTCTCTTTATACAGAAAAGAATGTAAGGGAAGCTGAAAAATCTATTATAAGAGTCTTAAATAAAGGCTGGGTCTATTTTGATGACTTTATTAAAGGCGTCATGATTTCAATACAAGAGACTCCTATCTTAAAACTTACCAAAACCGGAAAAAGCTGGAAATATAATATCCCAGAATATAGCGAAGAAGAAGCCGCACTTATAAAAAGGGTAATTTTCGAATGGCTTTATGAAGCCGGTATTATATCTATCGGAAAACATGAGAATAAAGATTGTTTTTGTGTAACTGATTTTGGCCATACGATTTTTGATATTTAGAAAAAAAGGATAAATAACTAAGATAAAGATCAATACAAAAATAATTAATAAAGCCTATGTCGAACAATGATTTAGTTAAAAACAGAAAAGCTTTTCACGACTATGAAATATTAGAAACATATGAAGCCGGCATTGCCCTTCTTGGCACAGAAATCAAATCTCTAAGAGAACATGGCGGCTCTTTGCAAGAAGCTTATATCACTACAAAAAAAGATGAGCTTTGGCTTATTAATTCAACTATCGCTCCCTATAAACATGGCAATGTTCATAATCATGAAGAAAAAAGAGAAAGAAAGCTTTTGATGCATGCTCAAGAAATCAATAAGCTAAAAAGGCTTACTCAAGAAAAAGGCTTCGCTCTTATTCCTATAGCTCTATATTTAAAAAATGGAAAGGTCAAAGTCAAAGTCGCTCTTGCCAAAGGAAGGAAAAGCTATGACAAACGACAAAAGCTAAAAGAAAAGGAACATAAAAAAATTATAGAGAAAGAAGTTAAATCTAATAAATATTAATTCTAATATACTTGACAGTAGCCCAAAAAATAACGTATCTTTTTTTGAAGTAATATTGAATTTAATGAGGTAATATTCATGAAAGCAGTTATTTCTAAAAATGATTTAGTCACACTAATTGGAAGGATCCAGAGTATAGTTGCTAACAAACCTGCTATTCCTATTCTTTCGAACATATTAATAGAAGCTATCGATGATCAATTAGTTTTATCTGCAACAGACCTAACAACATCTATGCGCTGTTATGCATCTGCAAAAGTTATAGAAGA
>CAYNVX010000018.1:0-17804 GCA_964400755.1 uncultured bacterium
TGCAGATGCAGCCAACTCTAGAACCCCATCGGCTTTAGCCGTGGGAATATGTCAGTTTGATCAGGACGATGATTGTTGAAATAGTACGAATTGGTTGCGATCGCGTCCGACAATTTTGCGCGTATTATTATTGATAAATTTCTTTTATGTCCATTAGGAAAGGAGCGTGATGATGTCCTGTATGAGCGTGAAACAAAAAACCTTTGACTGTAACTTTTTGATTTCTATGTTTGCAACAGAAGTCCTCTGTTTTTTTATCTCGACCTAGCTGAACTTCATTCCAATTTGGTTTGTCTAAAATCTCTTTTAAAGTAAGAGCGTAACTCCAAACAGGAGTTTTTGACGCCACTTCAAAAGAGGGTGCATCCATTTCAAGAAACCAGCAATACATTGGAGGCTCATTTTCTACCGAGCATAATTTGAGGTAGAGCTTTCCTTTTAAAGTGACTAGAATTTCTGGGGCTCCATCCGGTAATTCCAAAGAAATATTTTGCAATTTATATGCTCTGTTGTGAAGTGTTATTATACAGACAAAAATACTAAAACATAAGAGCGCAATAATAATGCTGAATTTCTTCATAGATATTTTTAAATAATTAATTCGAAAGGATTCTGGTGATATTCAGGACGAAGAAAAATGCTGCCATTTTTCATGTGTACCAAAGTTGCATGTAGTCGATTTTCCATGGTAAGTTTTATGCTTTCTTCTTTTGAAAACCAAATTTTACTATTTCCACGTTGAACTAGATACTCAGTGATTATACCATGCTTTTTATGAACACCTGAAATATAATATTTCTCAATAAAATCTTCACGGCCTACTTCCCATTTTTCTATATGTTCAATAGCTTTCCAAAAGATTTTAAATTCAGTGTCATTTAAAGACTTAATAATTCGTTCAGGATCAAAACCTGTAATAGAGACGATTTGGTTTATATAATTAGAATTTGTTTTGTCGTATCGTGACATTGCTGTACGTAAAGATAGAGGGGAGTATTTAGAACCTCTTAACATTACCACTAATGCATCATGCCCTGTTTCATAATCGGGATAAACAGCATAAACATCTTTTTTAGTTCCAGCTACACCTATTGAATGTCTGTCTTTTCCAATGCTGTATGTGCTTTTTCTTAGATTGCCAGGATTATTACATCTCCAAGCTCTTTTTCCTCCACTTCGAATCGTCATATTTCCTTTTTCATCGAAATATTGAACAGTAAACATTTCTTCAGGATCCCCGATATTTGGAGGGCCTACTTGAGCTTTGACAAAAACCATTTTTACACCATTGATGGGTTTTTAGAGATAAAATCTTGTTTTTTATAAGTTTCTTTAGGAGAATTAACTTTTTTCGATAATTCAGCTTCAATTTCAGCAATAGAGGGAAGTCTATCTTCTAATTCTCTGGGAAGGGATTTAATAATTTGTGCTTCATATGTAGCTACGCCGATTGGAGTTGTACAATTGCGGAAAGCATATTCAACTTTAATTTTTGAATGTTTTTTGCACAGAATCATTCCGATAGAAGGATTGTCTTGATCGGTTTTTAGTGTAGAATCTAATGCTGCAAGATAAAAATTCATCTTTCCTGCATGTTCTGGCTTAAATTCTTCTGCTTTTAGCTCAATTGCAATATAAGAATGTATTTTGGCATGGTAGAAAAGTAAATCAATATAATAGTCATCTCCATCAACTTCGAGATGGTACCGTTTACCTAAAAAAGCGAATCCAGCTCCAAATTCAAGTAAAAATTTTTGTATATGGGCAATCAACCCTTCTTCTAATTCTTTTTCCCGGTACCCATCGATCAGTAGAAGGAAATCGAGATTATAAGGATTTTTGGTTATTTCTTGAGCAAGATTTGACTGAGGGGTTGGAAGTTGGGTTTTAAAATTAGTAAGAGCCTTGCCTTGACGATGAAAGAGATCGGATTTAATTCTATCCTCTAATGAACTTCTGCTCCAACCATTAATGGTCGTTTGTTGAATATACCATACTCTTTCATCCGGATTTGCAATTTTGTCCATCAGGACTACATGGTGCCACCAGGGAATTTGTGCAGCAACTTGCTGCACAAATAGGAAATCTTGATAGATAGAGGCAAATTTCCTCATATATTTTAAATTACGTGGTGAAAATCCTGATATTCCAGGAAATAAGTTGGATAAATTATGGGATAACCGATCAATGGCTTTTGTGCCCCAGCCTTCTTGTTTTTGTTTATCTACTATGTCTTTTCCAATAGACCAATAGAGTTTGATGAGCTCGTTGTTTACGGAAAGAGCTGCTTTTATCCTGGATTCTTGGATGCGTGATTTGATTCGCTCTAAAAATGGAGCATAATTTTGTAAAATTATAATAGATTTTTGTTTATTCATAGTTTTTCTTTTCTGGTAAATTCTATTACTTATAGAAAATAGAATATTGCTTTTTTGTTATTAGGATAAATGGCTTTATAATTTTTAGTCTATGCGATTTTGCGGTGTAGGCTCAGGGCGATTGCATGATAAATTATTTGATCCCCAATAAATGTAATCTATAATTTGGATTCCATCCTGCCATTTTTCTTTTGGTCGAGATACTTGCTTTTTCTGTAGTATCTGTTTTTACAAGATTTAACACGCATCTTTTTAGCAATGAGAAATTTTCCGCTCCATGTCCCTCATAGATTTTGCTTTTCCTCTTCCACTGTACAGGAGATATATGCATATGTACCATCAATTTCAATCTGATTGATTTTTTTGGCGTTTTTATCAAAATCAATTTCCATTTTTAAGCATGTTATTCTTATTTTACCCTTATCAAATTTTATTGCCTGTGATGGAATTGTCAGTTTTACTGAAGAGATCTTTTTCAGCTTTTTATTAGACGAATATTTTTTTAATATCTGATTTGAAATCGCCGATTTCAGACCAATAAATTTAACATCTTTAGATGTTCTTGTTTTTTTCTTTAACGCAAAAAGAGCTACTTGTTTTGCTTTTTCAAGTTCGCACGAAAGATTTCGATTATGCTTGGTCTTATATGTTAAAATCATGCAAAATAGAATATGATAACCAACGTTATAATGTCAAACATGAGTAGATGGAAAATTTCAAAAACGGCTGTATTTAATCTAAGTTATCACTTGATCTGGTGCCCAAAATATCGACGCTCTGTTTTGACGGAAGAAATACAGAAAAGGCTGTCAAAGCTGCTGCATGAAAAAGCGTTTGAACTTGGCGTTGAAATTGTTGAAGAAAACATTCTTCCTGATCATGTGCATTTGTTCATTAGAACAAAACCAATACATTCGCCTCAATTTATTATTGGGCAGATGAAAGGCTATACAAGCAACGTCCTAAGAAAGGAATTTCCAAAACTTAAATCTCGTCTTCCAACATTATGGACTAGGTCTTATTATGTTGATAGTGTTGGAAAATTAAATGAATATACTATTAGAAAATATGTACAGGAACAAAAAAATAAATAAGACGTTCTCATCCCACGACTAAAGTCATGGGCTTTCTCGCTTTTGTCGTAATTCTTTTCTTTTTCGGACATAATCGTTGCAACAATATTTTCTTTATTTTAAGCTACATTGTAAATTATAGTTTTTTTAAAAATGATTAAAAAGAAATATTTAGCATCAAATCAAATTTCTTTTCTCCACCATCGCCGTTGGCGATAAATATCATATTGTCTTTCAATTTTTATTTTTTTTTATAATAATCAAAATTATTGGAGAAAAGTAATGTCTACTTTAAATGTTAAAAATGTAATCAGCGGGACTCTATTGATAGCAGGTACTACTATTGGTGCAGGTATGCTGGGTATTCCTTTGGTTACGGCGCAAAGCGGTTTTATACCGGCTTTTATTATTACTGCTCTTGTTTGGGTCTTTATGTATTTTACCGGATTGTTATTTTTAGAATGTACCCTTTGGATGCACTCCGGGGCAAATGTTATTTCCATGTCCAGAAGATTTTTAGGACATAATGGAAAGATTTTTTCTGCCGGAATGTTTGTATTTTATTATTACTGTTTAATGGTAGCTTACTTTGCGGCAGGTGCTCCGCTTCTTATCTCTTTTGTTAATTCAATATTTAGCATTAGCATAACCGGATGGCCTTCCTTTTTGTTTTTTGGAGTTGTTTTCGGAATTATTGTTGGAATAGGACTAAAGACTGTAGATAGGGTCAACTATATTTTAATGATTGGGCTTATCGTAGCTTTTTTTGCATTGGTATTTGTCACATCTGAAAATGTTGAAATCGAAAGGCTGACCTTTTCCAGATGGAAACATATCCCTTTAGCCGCTCCAATATTATTCGGAGCTTTTGGCTATCACAATGTTATTCCATCTTTGAATACACACTTTAAAGAAAACGGGAAGGTAATGAGATATGCTATTTTCTTCGGCACTCTTTTACCTTTTTTAATCTATGTCTTGTGGCAATGGCTTATTATTGGTGCTGTTCCTTTGGAAATTGTGCAGGCTACTTTAGCAAAAGGAGAGCCTATTACTCAGTCTTTGCAGGCCTTGACAGGTAAAGCCTGGGTTCAGGCCTGCGGTAGGATCTTTGGGCTCTTTGCTATAGTAACATCGATGCTCGGCGTCTCCTTTTCCGTTGTAGACTTTTTAGGCGACGGCCTTGAAATGAAAAGACATGGAAAAGATCGAGTCTTGCTTTGTCTATTAACTTTTATACCTCCTTTTATTTTATCTTCATTGGACCTTACGATTTTTGTTCTGGCGATAAGTATTGCCGGAGGATTTGGCGGGGCCTTTTTAAATGGTATTTTGCCCGCTTGGCTTGTATGGGTAGGAAGATATAAAAGAGAGCTAAAATCAGAATTTACCCTTTTCGGCGGAAGAACATTACTATTTTCTATCCTTATCATAGGATTTTTGGTGATGGTCTTGGAAGGTATATTTATTTATAAAAGATATTTTTAATTATCATATAATAAAGTAATTAATTTATAATAATGGTAGTTTTAAACGTTATATAAATTAATTACTGTTTGTTTATAATCGTTCGTTAATTATACTATAGCCGTTTTTAAATCCTAAATAGTGGAGGATTAATTATGGAAATTAGTACAACAAGAGCAGCTGACTGGGTTGCTAATCAATTGGATCTAACTGAAGCAAATAAAGCTTTAGTTCATCAAAATGCAGATAAAGTTGACCGTTTTGTAGGAGAGCATAAATCTATAGTATTTTTTGGTCTTTCTACTCTATTCACATTTATTACAGCTCCTTGGAGATTACCTATGGCATATACTCTTAGAGTAATTGCATGGGGTGTCTCTGAAGGTTTGACTGTTCTGGCACTTTCAAATTTCTTTGGTTCTAAAGGAATTTCTGAAGAAGCTAGCGATAAAATTAATTATTTGCTAGGTGCTGCAACATTATTGGAAAGAGTGATGTTCCCTTATTTTTCTGATGTTACTGCTTTAACAAATTTAGGATGGGTTGCATCAAAAGAAGCTTATAGAGCTATATGGCCTATTCAAGTTGAACAGCAAGCATAAAATATTTACACTAGATACTTATGTAAAAATTAGTAGCGTGGTTTTAAGCCACGCTGCCTCTTCTTGATCCTGGGGGAGTTGTTAATTTCATTGCTGGGATTGCTATAGCTGTTTCTTTCTTACGTCCTTCACCAACGTGTTGTTTAATAATTCCTTCTATTTTTGGCCAAGTTAACGGCTTTTCAAGAGCTCCATCCATTCCAGATTCTCTATATTTTTCATCTAATACTCTATCTATTGTATTTGCTGTAAGAGCAAAAATGGGAGTTCTTATTCTTGAACCTGTTTGAATTAAAGCCTTTTCTTCTGATCTATATGCTCTTGTAGCTTGGTCTCCTTGTAGTTTTGGCATTTCTATATCCATTAATACAAGACTGTATTGTCCATGTTTAAGGGCTTCAAGGGCTTCTTGTCCATTATTAACTATTTTAAAATCATAACCCTTTTTACTTAGCATTGCTTTCATGACCCGCTGATTAAGCGTATTATCTTCAGCTATTAGGATGGGATATTCTTGAAGTCTTAGGCTTGCTAAAGCTGCTCTAATATCAGCAGCTGGAGCCACTTCTTCTACTGCTTTGTGTCTTGGGGATTCTGCTGTAGGGTTGTTAAATGGTAATAAAACAGAGAAGGTAGATCCTTCTCCTAAGGTGCTTTTTATTCTAGGAATATGTCCGCCCATCAGTAGACTAAGTTTTTTTACTAAAGAAAGTCCAAAGCCATTGCCTTTTGTTTTTACACCTTCAGCTTCAACTTGAGAAAATTCTTCAAAGACCTGATCAATTTTTTCTTCAGGTATTCCTTTGCCGGTATCAACAATGTCAAATCTGATAATGTATGGAGCTGCAGTTAGTTTTTCTTTTGAGATAGGATCCATTTTTGCAAGTTCTTTAGGATCTATTTGATCGATAGGTATTAAATTTACACGCAATTTTACATTACCTTGTTCTGTAAATTTTATGGCATTTCTTACTAAATTATATATGATGTGAAGCAGTGCAGAATCGTCATAACTAAAATTGTCGGGGATTGTAGGGTCAATTTCAGTTTCAAAAATAAGTTTTTTTTCATGTGCTTGAATTCCTAATATTAATAAACAGTCTTTGCAGAATTCATGCAGGTTATGATTTATAGGAGTTAATTTTGCGGTTCCTTGCTGCAAATTGGTAAGTAGTGCAAAGTCTTCTAACATGTTTGATAGACTATGTACGCTGGCTAAAAGAGTTATATAGTTGTCTTTATGTTCTTCCGGAATAATGATTTTTTCTTCACTTACATCTTCTGCTAGCTGCTTTGTTGAAAGTCCAATTGATATTACTAAAGAGCGTAATTCGTGGGAGATATGTTGAAGTGTTCTATATTTTGCTTCTACGCCCGTTTGAAGTGATGTATCTTCTTTGATGAGATTGATCTCTGCTAAGATAAAAGGGGGTTCTTCTGGAACGAATTCTATTTGTGAGGAGATAACAGTAATATCTTTTTTTCCAAAATTTTCTGCGGTTGCAAGTTTATGTGTCTTATTTGCTGTCTCTTCAAAAGAACGAAAGAAAAAAGATCTATATTCTGGAATAATTTCATCAATATTTCTTCCTAATAGCTTTTCTCGTAGGCGATCTTCCGGTAAGTCTATTAGCGGGCTTAATACTTCTAAAGCTTTTCGATTTATGTGTAAAATTGTACCTTCTTGATCTAGAACTACTTGCGGATGGGGCTGAACATCTATTCCCATAGCATACATTGGGTTTGGCAGGTGAGTATTTCCTTGAGCAAGACTCTGATTTAGTGAAAAAGCCATTTTTATTATTCCTTGTTAAATTTTATTAATTAATTATTACTAATAACCTTCTAATTGTAACTAAATGGGTAATTAAAGGAAATATTTAGTTTATTAAAAAAAATAATTGAATATAAGTTATTATTTGGTAATATTTTAGCCCAAAAAAGTGCTTAAAAATAGAGGTCTTTTATGAAAAAAGCAATAATATTTTTTTTAATTTTTGCCGGTTTACATCTTTTTGCTCAGGATGTCATTATTATAGGTATAGCAGGGGGGGCCGGCTCTGGTAAGACTACTTTATCAAATAAAATCTTTAATGAGTTCAAAGAGGATGCTGTAGTTATATCCCAGGACTCATATTATGCTCCTTTAGATAATTTGACGATCGAAGAAAAAAGAGAATATAACTTCGATCATCCTGATTCTATTGATGTTAGGTTTTTTATAGAGCAGCTAAATGTTCTAAAACAGCATTTGTGTATAAATCAACCCTTATATAAAAGGGGAAGATCTTTTGAAGGGGTTAAAGAACAATATCTTAAAACAGTTTATCCAATGCATAAGCAGTTTGTCGAACCTTCCAAGAGATTTGCAGATTTTATTGTTCCTTGTAATGAGGACAACAGCGTTGCTATTGATTTTATTGTTTCTAACTTAAAAGACTATTTAACCAATAGGCTTTAAATACTTTTTATTGAATGACTTGATCAATAAACTGTTTGAGTGCATTTATATAGCTATCGCCTTTTTCTTTGATAAGCTTTTGCTGAAGTCCTATTACTGAAAGAGGTTTTTTTTCAGTAAGATTTTGCAGTTCAATAAATAGTTCATTGAATTTGTTTCCTCCGGCAGATGCAAAAAATGCTACATCTTTGAATTCATTTTTATGTTTTTCGATAAGAGTTCTAATTGCTGGAACAATTTTTCCTGCCCATATTGGAGTACCAAGAATTACTAGATCAAAGTTTTCAAATGAAACAGGATCATGAGAAATTTCTGTTAGACTTTTTTTATAACCATCCTTCCCCGCTTTTATCCATCCATAAATTCCTTTGCGGTTTTTATTGTCTTTGATTTCTAAAATTTGAGTTTCAATATTTTTTTCTTTCAAAAGAGAGAGGATATCTTCGGCTAATCTTTTTGTTGTTCCAGATCTTGTATAATATGTTATTAGTAATTTCATAAGGATCCTTAGGTGACTTGTTTTTTCGGAAAAATGATTAACATTAGATCATTTAAAACATTTTCTTATTTTATAATCCAATGCTTTTATATTTTTTTTGCAATGATCGATAAAAATAGGGGAATCTCTTTTCTTGCCCTGTCTTCCATTTTTTTATGTTTTCCTGTGCTCATTTTATCAGATAGGATCTCATCCATATTGATTACAACAAAGCCTGCTAGGTTAAGCCATTTAACATATGATGATAGAGGATCATGATAAGAAAAGACTGTTTCATTATTATCTTTTTTGCCGGGATGGATGTTTATTGGTATCTCCATATGAGACATATAGCTGGATATTTTTCTTGATTGGACCTTGTTTTTATAATCAAATTCCCAAGAGGATTGCCTGGGTATTCTAAAACAGGGATGGTTTATTATTATAATAAGCTCTTTGCCAACTTTTAAATGATCAAAAGCATTTTTTAGAGCTTTTTGCGGATTTTTTAAGCCTTGAAGTACTAATAGAAAAATTGCTAGATCAAAATCTTTTTTATCTATTTCGAGCTTTTTTTCGATATCGCCAATTAAAAACTTATTTTCTTTCTTTTTAGAGAGTTTTTTAGCCTCTTGAATTAAGGAAGAGGAAAGATCTATGCCTACATATTCTATTTTTTCAGAAATGTTAAATGATAAAATCCCTTGGCCGCAGCCTAAGTCTAAAATAGATTTAACATCTTTTTTAATTAAAGATTTTAAATGGGGCAGAATTACATTTTTATGGTAGTAATGGCCCTCTTTTTGAACAATAGAGCCATACCATTTATTAACATTTTCCCAAGAACTGTCCATTATACTATGTTCAATTAAAATTTTATGATTTTTGTCCTGATAATTTTAGATTATATCAATATTCTTAACAATAGGCATTTTTTTCATAAAAGAAATAATTGAAGATTTGGTATCTATTTTTATTTATTACATGTAAAATCAAAAAGGCGCTTCCCATTTTTAATCAGAAACTACCAGGATTCATTCAGGATGCAGCACTGGCAATCAACAACAATAAAGGGATTCTATCCAGCTGGGGAAGGATCCGTCTATGCAGAAGGAATCATGAATGCTGCCCTCGATGGGCTCTCAAAACCGGAATCAAAATCATTGAGGAATTCGCTCCCACCGCTTAATAAACCCAGAGCAACTCATTTTAGGGATCTATTTAACTAGTATTTATTATTAAAGTACAAAATCCTTAAAAATAAAAAAACCAATAACATAATGGTTATAAATCTAATTGGACTTTTGTCGAGTAGTTAAGCATTATTTTTTTTGAACTATTTTCAAACAATATATGAAAAAAATTTTAACCATTTATAACAATGTTTTTTTTGTATCTTTTCATTTGAAAATTCAGCGATTTTTTTAATTATTATTCGCTTTAAAAAAAAATAATTGTAACTAACAAAACTAATGATTAAAAATCATTCCAACATAATTTTTTATTCTTGGAAGAAAACTTCTTAATTGTTCAAGAGGGTCGATCATATCAATTATTCTTTGTTTTTCAGCAACACTAGAAGTCCATTCTGAAACATTTTCATTATTATATATTCTTATAGATTTTGATAATAGGTTGTTATTTTTTAAAAAAATGTAAATCTCAAGTCCAAGTCCTATAAATCTTGAAATAGAAGGAAAAATAAAAATAACTATTAAATTAATAATAAATGCAATACGCATAGTTTTAGGATAGTGAAGGAATGCTTTTTTTAAAATTAATTTCGATGTATCAATAATATCAAATGAAATATTTTTTAATTTCGAAAAAAAATCAATTTGCTGAGTCATATGATTTTCTAATGTTTCAGATTTAAGACGAATAGATTGATAAACATCATTTTTAAAAAAATAAAAGTTTGTAATTATCGCCATTAAAATTTTTCCTTTAAAAACTTAAAAAGTAATTTATTTAAAAAATCTGCTTGAATTACTTCTTCTTTTATTATGTCGATTTTTCTGTTGAGGAAAGGAATTTCTGCCTTTGCTTTTTCTAAAATCTTTTTTCTTGAAAGCCGGTTTGTCTGACATTTTCTTTTTCGGTTCTAATCCTTCAATTACATCACATGTCATTTTTTTCCCTGTAAAGTTTTCGATAGAAAAAATTTCGCTTCTTTCTCTATGAGTTGCAAAAGTAATAGTTGTTCCGGTAGCTCCAGCTCTTGCTGTTCTTCCAATTCTATGAATGTAATCTTCATTACTATCCGGTAAATCAAAATTGATAACATGGGAAATTGTTTTAACGTCGATTCCTCTTGCCGCAACATCAGTTGCTACAAGAATACGCATTTGGTTATGACGTAGCTTTAGGATAGTTTTGGTTCTTTTGTCTTGATGAATGTCTCCATGGATTTTACCAACAGAGTGTCCTTTTTCTTTTAAAATTTTTGCCAGTTTGTCAGCTTGTCTTTTTGTTGCTGTAAAAACTATTGCCTGCTCGATTTGAGTCTGTTCTAAAAGATGTTCTAAAATTTGTTCTTTGTGATTAATATCATCAACGTAAAAAAGCCTTTGATCAACATTTTCATGATTTACATCTTCACTGTCGATATTTATTTCCAAAGCCTTTGTAAGTAATCTGTTCGATAATTCCATTACATTGCCTTTCAAAGTCGCTGAAAAAAGAAGGGTCTGTCTTTTTTTGGGAAGTTTGGATGCTATATTTTGTACTGCTTTGGAAAATCCCATATCAAGCATACGATCCGCTTCATCCAAAATAAATGTATCAACTCGTTCAAAAGATATTCTGTTTTGTTCTAGATGGTCAATTAAACGTCCAGGAGTAGCTACTATAATTTCGTGAGGCTCTCTTAATTCCCTGTTTTGTTTAGGATAGGGTACTCCGCCATAAATGGTTACAGTTTTCATATTTTTTAGAGCTTTGCTATATTTATTAGCTTGAGTTGCTACTTGGATTGCTAGTTCTCTAGTTGGTACTAGAATTAAGACTCTAGGCCCTCTTTTCTTTTCTGTTGAAGGGTTTTGAATTAGCTTTGTTAGCGAAGGAAGTAAAAAGGCCGCTGTTTTTCCCGTTCCCGTCGGTGCAGAAACTCTTAGGTCATAACCTTGTAATACTTTGGGGATTACTTCTAATTGTACGGGTGTAGGAACCGTGTAGTTTAAATTTGAAAGGGTGTTTAATAAGGCAGAATGCAACTCTAAATTTGAAAATGACATAATATCTATATTTTGTTTTGGTTTTTGCAAATAGTATGCTGTTATTTTGCTAAAAAGTATATATCAAAATAAAAAAGAGGAGGTTTAAAGGAATCTTTTTGTCTGACCTGGATTTTATTCGGATTAAAAAAATCAGGGCTAAAAATATCTATTAGACTTGCTAGTGATAAAAATTTAATTTTATCAAATCTAAAACAAGCTAAAAATAATAAATTTTAGCCCCTTTATAAATCTTCTAAGCCGCCAACTTATTAATAAAGTCATTCATTTTATTCATAGCGTTAAGTATATTGCCTTCAGAGGGTTGGTTCAAAGCTCTTTTTAGGTCGTTGTTGGCATTATTAAACCCTTGCTTATCTATATGTTTTTTTTCTAAAAATGGTCCAATTTGCTGAAATGACTTTTCCATTTCCTTTTGAATTTTTTTAATGTCATTGATTATTTTTTGCGCTTCTTTTTGATTGTCTTTGTTTTTGGCAAGATCTTGAAGCCTTCCGCTTAATTTTTTTGATTGTTGTGTAAAATCTTTTATAAGGTCCGGGCTCATAATCTTTCTCCCTGTTAATTGTGATTATAGCAAATAGTTTAATTATTATTAATAGTAAAAATTTTATTTTAATTTAGTTAATTTTATAAAACCTACTTTTTTACATAAGTAATATTATTAAACTTTAATTTTTAGCTCTTTACTTACAGATAAAAGCTGAGATCTTAATCCGATCTTTATAAAAGTTTTTTCTTTTTTTCTGATTTTTCCTAAATCATAGTTAATAAAATATGAATTTTATCTAATGAAATTGACAAAAAAGGGTTTTCTCCATAAATGAAAATTATAACCCGAGAGCATTCTGTATGGGAGATCCTGTTTTATATGACTATTCTCTTTTTTCTGAAACGGATATCTATCTTATTAAAGAAGGGCGCCATTTTAATATTTTCGATAAATTTGGAGCTCATCTTGTTGAGCATAAAAATATTAAAGGTGTCTATTTTGCTCTTTGGGCTCCAAACGCTGAAAAAGTTTCCGTCTCAGGCGATTTTAATAAATGGAGTAAAACTTCTCATAAACTTAGCGCCCGATGGGATGGCAGCGGTATCTGGGAAGGGTTTATTCCCAATTTAAAACAGTCTGATATTTATAAATATCATATTGTCTCGAAGGTAGATAACTATAAGGTTTTTAAAGCTGACCCTGTTGCATTTCTTTATGAAAATGCACCCAAAACTGCTTCGGTTATTTGGGATCTTTCATATGAATGGAAAGATCAGCAATATTTGCAGAGCCTTACTTCTAATGGAAAACATGCAAAACCTCTATCTATATATGAAGTTCACTTAGGTTCATGGAAGGATAAAAATAATAACAGGATGAACTATAAGGAAATAGCCTATGAGCTTGTAGACTATGTACAAGCTATGGGATTTACTCATGTTGAGCTCCTTCCTATATTAGAACATCCCTTTTATGGTTCTTGGGGATATCAGACTTTAGGTTTTTTTGCTCCGACCTCCAGATATGGCACTCCTCAGGACTTTATGTTTTTGGTTGATTATCTTCATCAGCATAATATCGGCATTATTTTAGATTGGGTGATCTCTCATTTTCCGGCGGATGACTATGGACTTTCCTTTTTTGACGGAAGTGCACTTTATGAACATGCCGATCCTAAAAAAGGCTATCATCCGGATTGGCACAGCCTGATTTTTAATTATGGAAGAAATGAAGTTATTAATTTTCTTGTAAGCAGTGCCTGTTTTTGGTTTGAGAAATATCATATTGATGGCATCCGAATGGATGCTGTTGCTTCTATGTTATATTTGGATTATTCAAGAAAAGAAGGAGAATGGATACCAAATGTTAATGGTGGAAAAGAAAACTTAGAAGCAATAAATCTTATCCGAGTCTTTAATGAGACTATCCATTCAAAATTTCCAAATAGCTTTACTGTAGCTGAAGAATCGACTGCGTGGCCAATGGTTACCCGTCCGGTAAATATTGGAGGGCTAGGATTTGATTATAAATGGAATATGGGATGGATGCATGATACCCTAAGATATATGCAAAGAGATCCAGTCTATCGCAAATATCATCATGATGAGCTCACTTTCAGCATGGTATATGCCTTTCATGAAAATTTTATCTTAAGTATATCCCATGATGAAGTAGTTCATGGTAAAGGTTCTTTATATCAAAAAATGCCAGGGGATGAATGGCAGAAATTTGCTAATATGCGCCTTTTATTTGGTTTTCAATATACCCATCCCGGGAAAAAATTACTTTTTATGGGGACAGAGACAGGTCATAAGGAAGAATGGAACCATGATAGGTTCTTAGAGTGGCATTTTGCCGAAAATTCTTTTGAAGAATGTTTGAGAAGATGGGTAAAGGAATTAAATTTAATATACAGAAAATATTCACAGCTTTATGAGATCGATTTTTCTCAAGAAGGTTTTGAATGGATAGATTTTAGAGATTATGAAAAAAGCGTTATCTCATTTATTAGAAAAAATAAAGAGTCAGACAACCCTCTTTTGATAATCTGTAATTTTACTCCAATAATTAGAAAAGATTATCGCCTCGGCGTTCCATATGAGGGGAAATGGAAAGAAATATTAAATAGCGACCATGAAAGGTTCAAAGGAAGTAATTTTATTAACAGAAGGTCTATAAAAGCTGAAAATATACCTTTTCATAACAGGCCTTTTTCTATTTTAATGAATCTTCCTCCTTTAGCTATAGTAATTATGGAAAGGTATAAAAAATGAAAAAAACGATTTGTATCCATGGTCATTTTTATCAACCGCCAAGAGAAAATCCCTGGCTTGAATATATCGAAATACAATCTTCTGCCCATCCATACCATGACTGGAATGAAAGAATTACAAATGAATGCTACCTTCCAAATTCTGCTTCTAGGCTTGTTAATGATGAAAACAAGATTATTGATATCGTTAACAACTATTCCAAAATTAGTTTTAATTTTGGACCATCTCTTTTGGAATGGATGGAAAAATTTAAGAAGGATGTTTATAAGGCTATACAACTTTCCGATGATAGAAGTGTAAGAGAAAAAAAACCTTCTGCCATTGCTCAATGTTATAATCATATGATTATGCCCTTGGCAAATAATCAGGATAAAAAAACTCAAATTATTTGGGCGATAGAAAGTTTTGTTCATACATATAAGCGTATGCCTACAGGTATATGGCTTCCGGAAACAGCTGTAGACTTAGCTACTCTAGAAGCTCTTGCACGAGAACAAATAGCTTTTACAATTCTTGCCCAGCATCAGATCAAAGAAATAAAAAAGATTTCAGAGGATAAATGGCAGAGATTTGATAAAAATCTTTATTTGAAAAGCCCGTTTCTTTGCAGACTTCCTTCTGGAAAAACAATTTATATTTTCGTTTATGATGGAGACATCTCTTTTAAAATTTCATTTTCAGATCTATTAGGTAATGGAACAAATTTTGCAAAAGATCTTTTAAATAAATTTAGAAATGAAGATTTTAACCAAATAGTTTCGATTGCTACCGATGGAGAAACTTTTGGACATCATAAAAAATTTGGCGATATGGCCTTAGCTTCCTGTTTAAGATATATACAAAGTCAAAATGTTGAAATTCTCTCCTATAACAAATATTTAGAAGATAATCCAGCTCTCTACGAAGTAAAAATAAATGAAAATACATCCTGGAGCTGCGCCCATGGTGTAGAAAGATGGAGAAGTGACTGCTCCTGCAATATTGGAAAATATCCCAACGGCAATCAAAAGTGGAGAAAAGTTCTTCGCGAAAGCCTAGATTTTATTAGAGATAAAATGTCTTCCCAATATGAAAGCTGTATGAAAAGCTTTAATATTGATCCATGGCAGATTAGAAATGATTATATAAAAGTTATTGTCGATCGTTCTAAATCTAATGTCGATAAATTTATAAAGTTTTGGCTAAAAAAAGAACCGTCGCATGAAGAAAAAGAAAAAATATTAAAAGCTTTAGAAATGCAAAGACAAGCCATGTTAATGTATACCAGCTGCGGATGGTTCTTTGATGATATTTCTAATATCGAAACCGTACAAGTGATGCGTTATGCAAAAAGAGCTTTGGAACTTTCAGAAGATGTTAATCTGGAAAAAGAATTCTTAAACCGACTGGAAAAAGCCAAAAGTAACGAAGAAAAAATGCAAAATGGTAAAGTTGTTTATGAACGATTTGTAAATCTATCGATGGTCAGCTTAGAACATGTCGGAGCCCATTTTGCAACAGCGCTTCTTTTTGAAAATTTTGAGAAGATCTCTCAAATCCTTTGCTATGAAATAAAACTTGAAGAATTAAATAAAGAGAATTTAGGATCTAATATTTTTCTTAATGGGAAATTGTCGGTAACATCTCTTATTACCTATCAAAAAATTGAACTCAATTTTGTTTCATTATTTATTGATCCCTTTTCTGTTTTTTCATATGTTGAGAATTTTGAGAATCAAAAAGAATTCAAAGCATTAAAAGGAACTTTTGAAACACTTTTTAAAGCTAATGAGCTTGAGAAATTAAAAGAACTTTTTTTAGAAAACAAACAGCATAAGCATATCTATTCTTTTTGGGATTTGTTCAAGGATGAAAGACAAAAGATTTTTCAAGCACTTTTGAAAAACTTGCTTACAAGCTTTAAAGAAGTAATGAGAGAAAAATTGGAAAAAGAAATGCAGATGATCTGCGAGATAAAAACTCATAATATGGAGCTTCCGGAAATATTGAACCGTTCTTTAGATCTCTATTTTTATTATGAGATTTTAGAGCTTGTCGAAAAAGGAGGTTTTCAAGAGGAAAAATGTGCTCAATTTATTGAAAAGGCTCATATTTGGAGTATTAAATTCAAAGCCCCTCATATCGTTTTTGAAGCAGAAAAAAAATTACATGAATTAATGGATTTATGGAAAAAATCTCCTGTAAATATTCATTTAATTGAAAAGATAATTGTCTTTTTAAATATCTTTTATAAAAAACTGGAAATACCAATAAATCTTTGGTTTGCTCAAAATGTTCTTTTTTCAATCATGAAAGAGCACAAAAGTGAAATGGAAACGCTAAAGGAAAAATCAAAACCAGCTCAAACGTGGCTAAACCTTTTTTATCAGTTATCAGAAATCTTGAATATGAAGGTCTAATTCTTAAAAGACTTCTAGTAGATAGCTTTTTAAATAGTCGCTTTCAGGATGAAAAATATTTGTTGGATGATCTATTGAATTAGCTCTTTTTTGTAAAATTCTTACTTTTTTATTAGTGTCGAGAGCTGCTTTTAAAATAGCTCTTTTTAACATTTCTTCATCAAAATAATAAGAACAGCTGCAGCTTAATACATAAGCTCGATTATTTAGGTTTTTAAAAGTTAGATAATGAAGCTGATAGTAGGCTTTCATCGCATTGGAAATATCTTCCTTTTTTTTCGCAAAAGCAGGTGGATCCAATATTATAATATCATAGCTAAGTTTGTTATTGCTTAAATAATTAAAGACATTGTCGCAAATGATATCTTCATCTTTATATTCTAAATTGTTTAGCTCATAATTTTTCTTTAGCATTTTCAAAGCTTCTTCAGAGGAATCTATAGAAGTTACCTGAATAGCATTGTTTTTCTTTGCATAAACAGAAAAGCCTCCGCTATAGCAAAAAGCATTTAGCACTCTTTTGTTATTGCTAATTTTTCCGATTAAATCCCTGTTTTCCCTTTGATCTAAAAAAAAGCCTGTCTTTTGTCCTTTTTCCCATGAGACATAAAACTTATGGCCATTTTCTATTATTACAGCTTCTTCTTTAGCCTCTTTGTAAAGTTGGCACTCAACGTTTTTTAGTCCCTCTTTTTTACGAGAAGAGGAAAGGGATTTCTCATAGATCCCTTTAACAGGAAGATTGGTGATTAAGAATTTTATTATATCCTCTTTTATTAGATCGATGCCGAGTGTATGGCTTTGTAAAACCAGAAAATCATCATAACTGTCTACTATAAGACCGGGAAGGAAATCTCCTTCTCCATTAATAAGTCTATAAGAATTTGTGTTGCTGTTTGAAAACAGCTCTTTTCTTAGAGTTATAGCATTTTTTATTGATTCTT
>CAYNVX010000019.1:0-16551 GCA_964400755.1 uncultured bacterium
GAAAATCTATTAAAAAAGATGTAGTTACTAGAGCATATCCAATAAATGGGCTAACAAGTGCTACGAAAAGTCCGATTGTTTTAATTGCAACACTGTATATCAAGGTTGTTTTTGGGTTTGCAGTAACTTTAGCGCCAGGATTTGCATAAAATGCTTTTACATCCCGAACTAACATATCACCGAATTCACCGATATCCATTACCATAAAATCCTCCAATAAATTTTTTTTAAATAAGTTATTTAAAAAATGAATTATATAAAAGAAAAAAAACAAATATTTATTGGCCCTGATTACTATCAGCGCGTGAAAAAAAATTACCCCAGCTACGGAATAATTCTTCAACATGTTCTAAATTGCTTTGTATGGTTAAACTGGTTTTAAAATCTCTGTAATTAACAACAATATGAAAATCAATCAAAAAAGAACTGGTAACTATAGCATAACCAATAAATGGACTAACTAGAGCTACAAAATAACCGATTGTTTTGATAGCAACAGAATAAGTTAGTGTTTTTTTAGGATCGTCTAGAACTTTTGTCCTTGGATTTTCATAAAAAGCTTTTGCATCTGCGGTAACCATGTTTTTAAATTCTACTGCATCCATAAAAATCTCCTATAAAAATTTTATTGAAAATACAAGAAAATATAAATTTTTATCAAAGAAAAAAAAGATTAATTACCCAAACAAGCCTTTGAAAAAGACTATTATTGTAGCTCCTGGGTTTAATATTGCATGTCTTACAATACGTCTAGCAAAATAACCTAGGTAAAAATTATTGCCGGGGGGAGCCGTGGTTAGCTCGTTGGACTCATAATCCGAAGGTCGTAGGTTCGAGTCCTATCCTTGTCATTTTCATTCTTTTTTATTTCTGTTGCATTAATATTTATAATTTGTAAAATTCTTGCTCTTCTTAAGTATAGGAGATGTTAATGTTTTCTTTAACATTGTGTGAATTTTTCAATAGTTCTTTTATAAATCATATTTTCAAATTAAATTTTTATTATTAACAAATTATAGAAGTGGGTAATTTTATGACTTTAAATTCAACAGCTTTAGCAACTCCATATGTTATTGAACTAGGAGCGTTAGGAATGGGGTATTATAACGGAGAATCCACTGTAGCTATATCTAAGGAAATGGGATATACGGTAATAGTTATGAGTGCAATAGTTGCTATTACTGCAATTATAGCTATGGGACATTGTTGTACAAAGTTATGTACCAAATCAGTAACACCCATTATTAATATTTCTGCTAAAAAACAACCAGAACAAAAACAACCGGGGTGGCAAAAACAAGCACAAAATATTCAAGTTGTATCGAGCATTATTATTACGCTTTATTATATAATTAAAGCATTAAAAGGAGGTAAATAATGAATATTTATAATTTATTTAGAAATGGAGGAAATGTCTTTACAGCAAGAGAAGATCGGACTGTTGTAGAACATGAGAGCAACTGTTCATTTCGGAAAGTTTCTAAGATTGTTTCAGATTTTGCTATAGGCATTTTCTTTATCTTAAATGGGATTTTTATGGAGTTTTATAGCTCTATTATTACAGATGGATTAATTAAAATGGGATTTGCACTATTACCGGCTCTATCCTTACCTGCGGCTTTGAGCATTACGTTTCTAGGTATAGGGGTGATGTTTGGAGTTACGGCAATCGAAGAGTTAAAAGATCCTAATTAACATAACAAAAGGAGTTTTTTTTATGGCAGTTAGAATAAATTTTAAAGTTGAGGGTGATGATGTACTTGTTAGTGCAGCAGCAGATGTAATAGCTAATAGAGCTGGAGCTGAAGATAGATTGATGGGCAGGATTTCTCAAGTTGTTAGAGATCGAGGTTTTTCTTTAGAAGAAGAAAGAGGACCTATGTCTAAAGATGTGAAAATTTTAATAGGATATGTCGGAACAACGGCTTTAACAGTTTTATGGGCAATAGCCTATGCGTTTGGATTTAACAGCGGACAGAAAGATATTTTGGCTAGATTACCTTCAGATCAAAAAGATGAAATAGAAAAGATACTTGATGATGAAAGGGCGCAAAGATTCGACGATATGGATTGTAATTGGGACTAAATAACAGGGGAAGCTAATCGTAGCTTCCTTTTTTTGAATATAATCTATCGTGCTATTTAGCTCGTTGGGCTCATAACCCGAAGGTCGTAGGTTCGAGTCCTATCCTTGCCATTTTCACTCTCGCTTATATTCTTATAAATTTTTAAACACAATAGATAGATATTCTACGATTTTTAAAGCACACTGATCTCTTAAATATTTTTCTATAACCTCTGTATCATCGAAATATGGATTGTGCATTCGAACACCATTAGATGGAACAGGCTAAGGGGCGGCATGGTAGTCTTCGTTATTGTGGATCGGCCTCAATCAATAAATGCACATGATCAACCATTCGTTCCAATGCTAAAATTTCTGATTTTCTTTTTATGCAAATTTCTAAAATAATTGCTTTTGTTCTTCCTGAACTATATCATTTAAAACCGATCGTCTATATTTTGTGCACCATAGGACATGATATTTGCAAGAATAGACTAAATTGTTATTTGATTTGTATTTTATTAAAGCCATTAAAAAATTAAACAAGTTTAACAAGTAAAATGCAAGGCATTCCTTAACTCCATAGATAAATCTAGAGGATTGTGTCATGTTATTTATTCATCGCCGGTTTTTGCTTCCATTCCTAAATGAATTGCAATCAAGGAACCGGTAAAAAAAAGTATTTATAAAAGAAAAAAATTAATTAAAAGAGAAGAATCCTATAAAATATCCGCTTAGGAAAGCGCGGATATTCAAGATTGTATTTTTAACGATACGGCCGGCAAAGTAACCTCTATAGTATGGATTAGATTGGGCTGCTTGGTTTAATATTCTTCTAAGAATGGAATCGATATTATTGTAAATTTTTGTATCGATATATGTTGAGGATAAAAAAATTGATACAGCTGTTGCGGCAACAAAAGTGCCGCCGATAAGTGGATATGAAAAGGTTATTAGAATAGAAAGAGATTTTAAGGCTATCGAATAAGTAAGGGCAACTAAAGGATATTGAGTAACAAATTGATCTGAGTTATGTACAAAATCTTTAAAATCTCTTACACAGTTACAAATTCTCACAATAACTCCTATTAGGTTGCAAGACCGCTAAAAAAGCCTCTAACGCCTTGTGCTGCATCTCTTCCAAAATGCCAAACTCTATTCGGCCAAGTATGTGCGCTTTCTTCTAGCTCTTGAAGTCTATGTGCTGCTCTAACGTCTGGATTTGGATGGTTGCGCGCTATAAAATTATGAACTTTAGCGGAAAGGGCATGCATAAAAGTATTTAAATTATTTAACACAGCTAGATCAATTCCGAAAGAAGTAAGATAAAGAGCTACTCCAATAATTGTTGAATAAGCCATAGCAACGCTTGCAAGAATAGTTAAAGCTAGTGAATAAATAACAGTTTCTACAGGTTTTCTAATAACAAAAGCATCTGGATTATCAAAAAAAGCTTTTGTATCATTGTAGATTGACGGAAACCACATAATTATACCTATATTGGTTTTAAACAGTTAAATAATACATCTTTTCCTTTTTATTGAAAATAGGATAATTATTTAAATTAACAATTAATTGTTTGGTTCAAAAACTCTTTGGACTCTCATAGAAAATAAGAAAAATTCTGTAGTAATTTTCACGGGAAAAATCACTATTTGAAATGCTATTTTTACTGGTAGAAAGGATAAATAAATGATTGTTTTAAAAATTTTCATTTCTAAACAAAATATTTTATCTGCGGTAGAAAAGTTTTTTTCAAAAGAAGAAATGCCCATAGAGATCTTTTGAAAGATATTATTTACTTTTTCTTTTAATGAGATAGAGTAATTGTGAGCATTGGTTAATATTGACCATTCAAAGCCTGTTGACAAAACTAAAAGAGCCACGCTTGGATAATAAAAAAATGACTTTAAATAGAAGGCTAAAGCCTTTATAGCTATGGAATAGACCAAAGCCTCAATAGGTTTTTGTATAATAAAAAGTGTAGGGCTTTGGTATATTTCTTTAAAGTCTCTTGCAACTTTTAATATCATTCTGCTCTACGTGGTAAAATTGTGCTGATTAAACCATCTGCTGCATTTCCAAGAGCAGGTAAAATTATGTCATATTTATATACTACAGCTAAATTTGCCCAGACAGATAAAAAATAGAATCCTGCTGAAATCAGCCCTGAATAAGGGGCGGTCCATAGAGCAATAATATTGAGTGCTACAGTATAAACAATGCTTTTTAAAGGATGCTCTTCTATAAAAGAACAAGGTCTTTTTGAAAATTGAGTTATTTCTCTACAAATCTGCTCTAACATAAATTACCTCTTTAAAAAAAGTTTATGGAGTTATAACAATATAAATATTTTAGATCGATAATTTTTTTTATTCTTGATATGCTACAATAATTTACAAAACTAAAACTGAAAGATACAAATGAAAAAAACTATTAAGTATGACCATCAAAAAATAGAGAAAAAATGGCAAAAATATTGGAAGGAGCATAAGACTTTCAAGACAGAAATGGATAAGTCAAAATCCAAATTTTATGTTTTGGATATGTTCCCATATCCTTCAGGAGCCGGTCTTCATGTAGGACATGTTACCGGATATACCGGAACGGACATTATTGCCAGATTTAAAAGGCAAAAAGGATTCAATGTCCTTCATCCGATAGGATGGGACAGTTTTGGCCTTCCCGCTGAGCAATATGCTATCAGGACAGGAACTCATCCCGCTATTACAACTAAACAAAATATCGACAATTACAGAAGGCAGATGCAGAATTTGGGTTTCAGTTATGACTGGGACAGAGAATTCGCAACCAGCGATCCTGCATATTACAAATGGACACAATGGATCTTTACAAAACTCTATGAAAGAGGGCTTGCCTATGAAGCAGAGATCAACGTTAACTATTGTCCTGCTCTAGGAACGGTTTTAGCAAATGAAGAGGTAGAAAATGGAAAATCTACCGAAGGCGGTTTTCCAATAGAGAGGATGCCGTTAAAGCAATGGGTCTTAAAAATTACTCAATATGCAGATAGTTTGATAGAAGATCTTGACAATGTGGACTGGCCGGATAATCTAAAAAAACTGCAGCGCAACTGGATTGGGAAAAGCGAAGGGGCGACTATTGATTTTGAAGAAGAAAAAACCAAAGAGAAAATTACTGTTTTTACAACTAGGCCCGACACTATTTTTGGAGCAACCTATCTTGTTTTGTCACCTGAGCATCCTTTAGTTGATAAATTAACAACGAAAGAGCAAAAAGAAAATGTTGAGAACTACAAAAAAAAGACAGCTCTAAAAAGCGACTTGGAAAGAACGGATTTAGCAAAAGAAAAGACAGGTGTTTGGACAGGCTCTTATGCAATAAATCCTGCTAACTCAAAAAAAATCCCTATTTGGCTATCGGATTATGTTTTGATGGGATATGGAACCGGTTCGATAATGGCGGTTCCTGCTCATGATGACAGAGATTTTGAATTTGCAGAAAAATTTGATCTTCCGATTATTTGTGTAATAGATCCAGATTTTTCTGAATTGGAAAATGAAGGTTCAGAAGAATTAAGAGAAGCTATACTTACAGGAAATCAATGCTGGACTAAAAACGGAAAAGCTATTTTTTCTGAAAATAGCGAAGTCTCTTTAAATGGCTGTGATGTAAATGAAGCCATTAAAAGAATGATCGACTGGCTTGAAAAATCTAAATTTGGAAAAAAAACAATAAGTTACAAGTTAAGAGATTGGCTTTTCTCAAGGCAGAGATATTGGGGGGAACCATTTCCAATATTGAACTTTGAAGATGGCTCGCAGAGGATCTTAGGTTTGGATGAACTTCCTCTATGTCCTCCTGAAATTGAAGATTACAAGCCTTCTGGAAATGGAAAAAGTCCACTAGCTAAAATAAAGAAATGGGTAGAGATAGTTGACACCAAGACAGGTAAGAAAGCCCTTCGAGAAACTAATACTATGCCTCAATGGGCAGGCTCTTGCTGGTATTATTTAAGGTTTTGCGATCCTAAAAATGAAAAAAAGGCATGGAGTAAAGAAAAAGAAAATTACTGGATGCCTGTAGATTTATATGTAGGCGGAGCCGAACATGCAGTTTTACACTTACTTTATGCAAGGTTTTGGCATAAGGTCCTATTTGACTGCGGTCTAGTTTCAACAAATGAGCCTTTTCAAACCTACCGCTATCAGGGAGTGGTAACAGCGCCTTCTTACAAATTGAAAGGAGGAGGATATGTTGCTCCAGATGAAGTTGAGAAAAAGGACAATAAATGCTTCTATGAAAATGAAGAGGTATTAGAGCAAATTGAAAAAATGTCCAAGTCCAAGTTAAACGGAGTAACACCGGATGATATTATTGAAGAATTTGGAGCAGACTCACTTCGTTTATATGAGATGTTCATGGGACCTTTTGACCGTGAGAAAATATGGAATACCGATGCTGTCAATGGATGTAAGCGCTTTTTAAATCGCTTTTATGAAATGGTTTTTGGAGAAAAAGTCTCTGAAGATGATGATGATGAAGCTTTAAAATTATCTAACAAGCTTGTCCATGTTGTTGTTCCTCAAATAGAAAATTTGCAGTTTAATACAGCAATAGCTCACATGATGGAGTTTATCAACAACTTTACAAAACTTTCTAAATATCCTAAAAAAGCTTTACGAATGGTAGTTCAGATGCTATATCCATTTGCTCCGCATATTGCAGAAGAGTGTTGGGAGCATTTGGGAGCAAAGACGACTATCACATATGAGCCGTTACCGAAAGTAGATAAAAAATATCTTGTGGAAGATATGCTTACCTATGTAGTGCAAGTCAACGGCAAGGTTAGGGGAAGGTTTGATCTTTCAAAAGATACAACTGAAGAAGATCTGCTATCTTTAGTAAAAGAAAAGCCAGAGATACAGAAGCATTTAGAAGGTGAGATAGTAAAGACTATCTATGTGCCGGGCAAACTTTTAAATATTGTAATTAAAAAATAAGAAAAAACTGATGTTTTCATTTTTTTATAATTTAGCTTTATTTTTATATTTGCTACTTATTTCACCTAAATTATTTTACGAATACCTTTTTTTAGGAAAAAAAAGATTAAAGCTTTCAGAGCGCTTAGGCTTTAAAAACTATAATTTTGAGATAAACAAAAATAAGAAGGTTGTTTGGATACATGCTGTATCGGTTGGGGAGGCTAAGGCTGCAAAGACCCTAATCAGGATCATAAAAGATAAAATGCCTCAGGCTTATGTAATTGTATCTTCTATAACTTTGACAGGACACAATGAGGCTAAAAGATCTTTAGATGCTGATTTTTATATTTTTATGCCCTTGGATTTTTCCTGGGCGGTAAAAAGAGTTCTTTCATTTCTAAGACCTAATATTACGATTTTTGTTGAAACAGACCTTTGGTATAACTTTATTAAATATTCGAAAAAATATGGTGCCAAAACAGTTTTAGTCAGCGCAAAAATGTCAGACAGGTCTTATAAACGTTTTTCGAAAGCTTCCTTTTTTTCAAAAAGGCTTTTTTCGGAGATTGATCTTATCTGTACGCAAAATAATAGATTCAAACAGTTTTTTAAGTCTCTATCTCCAATAACAACAAAAGTTGTCACAACTGGCAATCTAAAATATGACGACGAAATTAAGCTTTTAACGAATGCTGAAAAAGAAGAATGGAAAAGAAAGTTTAAAGCCGAGGAAAGCCAAATTCTAGCTATTTCTTCAACTCATTCGCCTGAAGAAGAGCTGATATTGTCTAGATTGAGCTCAATATGGTCTATTTTCCCCAAACTCAAGGTCATGCTTGCTCCGCGTCATCCCGAACGTTTTTTGCACGTTAAAGAGCTCTTAAAAGCGAAATCCATTGATTTTGGTTTATACTCTGACCTAAAAAATATAAAGGGCACTGAAAAAGTCATATTGATAGATACAATGGGTTTTTTGAATGTAGTCTATCAAATATCTGATTTGGCAATCGTTTGTGGCAGTTTTACAAATAAAGTAGGAGGTCATAACATATTAGAGCCGGTATTTGTTAATACTCCGGTATTCTTTGGTCCTTTTATGCATGCCCAAAAAGATTTGCAGGAACTTGTTTTGAATAAACGCTGTGGAAAAAAAGTTTTCATCAATAATTTAAAAGAAGAAATATTAAACTTTTTTACTGCTGATAAAGTAAAAGAGAACATGCGAGTTGCCTGTTCTTCCATGATCTCTTCATGCAAGGGTTCTTCCGATAACACTTGGAAGGAAATAGAATCTATTTTTTAAAAGTCTTAATTTAGTTCACTAGTTTTTCTTCTTCTTACTGATAAAGCTATAGACAGAGATGCACTAATCCCAATAAAAAACAAATAAAAGCTTAAATGAAAGAATTTTAGATGTAAAAAGAAATTAATATAACAAAGAATTGATAAAAAAAAACACTCCACTATCACAAATAATTTAATAGCTATTGATCATAAATCCATTTATTTGTTATGATGTGTGTCAAATTTATCGCGGGGTGGAGCAGTGGTTAGCTCGTCGGGCTCATAACCCGAAGGTCATAGGTTCGAGTCCTGTCCCCGCCATTTTATTTCAAAGATTTTTTTAAGGAGATCTCGAAGGTGAAGCAAATCAAAGATTTGAAGATATAGATTGTAATTGGTAAAAAATAACAGGGGAAATAATTGCAGTGTTCTTTTTGAATATATCAAGAGGATATTGTGCTGATTCGTTTATATAGAGATAATTTGACTAATTGGATATAGCAAAAAAAACTATGCTTGTCGTGATAAATATTCTAATTCTTGACGCAGTAAATGTTGCAGGTTTTTAATTTCTCTTATTTCAGTTTCTAAATATTGTCGTTTTAATGTTAAGTAATTACCTTCTAATTCCATAAAAGCTTCTTCTATGTTGCCTTGCGGATAACTTGATAATATTTGTTCCGTTCTTATCTCAATTGGTTTGGTTGAAGTTAAATTACGCCTCTCCATTATCATAAGTTGGTATAATGCCAAATAAGTAGCTTTTATTAATAACTGATGATGCTGAGCATTTAAAATTAAAATTTCTCTTTGTAGATCATGAGACCACTGTTTTTGCAGAATTCTATCTGGAAGAGGTGAGATAGGTTCTTCCTCGGTGTCCGAGACAATCATGTCTGTTGATTCTGTCTGCGATATACTTGTCGATTCAGCGTCAGGTCCGCTATGGATAAAAAAATCATCAGGATTAAAAGGACGGTCATGAGAAATGGGAAATGAGGCCATTGTTATTTTTGGGGTTAATTTATTGAAACATTATAGAAAATCGATTCTTTTTCATAAAGCAATAAAAATGGATTTTTTACTATATTAAATAGTATTTTTTTTAATTCTTTATATTAACATAACATCTAGAATTTTGATGCTCTTTCCTCTTGGGCAAAAAACTACTAATTTTGTTGCGTCAAAACTCGTTGTATAGAGATAATTGCCATTTCCTCCTATTTTTTTTAGAGCTTTCAGAATAGATTGAGCTGATAGGTAGCATTGTACATGTTTATCTACTAAGGACGGTGTAAAAAAAGTTTCTATACCATCGCCATATAGAGCCAATCTACAATCTGCACAGCTGCGGCCGTCGCATCCTTGCATTAAACAGGCTGACATAGTAATATTGTCCTTTTTTAAAGTTAATTGATTTCATTTTATTATAACAAAACTATAAATTAATTTCTAATTAAATTAATTTTTATTTTTTATTTAGCAATTATCTGAAATAAACAAAATAACTATCTACAATTAAAGCGAAATTAAAAAGGAAATTACTATGCAGAACGATAGAGAAATAGATGGCATGATCTTTCAAAAAAAGAATTTAATTTCAAATATTTTTAGATATTATTGTAGCTAAAAATGAGGAGAGGATTTCCGAAGAAGCCTAATTATATAATGCTGTGAAAAATGAAGAAAAAGAAAAAGTTTACCAGAAAGACTGTAAACATCACGGCACATTTAATCCTGAGGAATTAAAAGAGATATTACCAGGCAAGTAATAATTTACCTTTAAGTTTTCCTTGAATATTCCATCAGCTCTTTTTGATCTTGTCTATCAATTGACTCTTGTTTTTTTAAATGCTCTCAAAATATTTTGCTTGTATAATATCAACTACTTTTAGTATTTTTTTTATTTAATTTGGCGGTATAGCTCAGTTGGTTAGAGCAACGGAATCATAATCCGTGGGTCGTTGGTTCAAATCCGACTGCCGCTATTTATGTTAGCCTTTAAAATACAATTGATTAAAAATAAAAATGATGTAAGCAAATCTTTTAATCAAGGGCTTCATAGATGCCGTGGCACACTTCGATACTGTATGTACTTTAGTCGATGCGATTAGAAAGCAAAGGCCTAAAAAAATTATAATTATGATCCATGTACCTCCTTTTAAAGAAACTTGTCTGTATGAAGGAAAAATTAGCAATGATGTCTTTCTTCCTTTTTTCGCTTCAAAAGCAATGAGAGATGTATTAATTCAAATTGCACAAGAAAATAATGATAGCATTGAATTGTTAGTGCTTTGTGGCCATACGCATAGCAAAGCTCATTGGCAGCCTTGTGATAATCTTACCGTTAAAGTGGGCGCAGCTGAATATATAACTCCTGAGATCCAAGAGGAAAGCGTCTCTATTACAAGGTTTATAACCAAAGGTTTCCATACAGTTAATTAGATGAATAAAAACTTGAAACCAGCTTTTGATTAAAATTAAAATGAAAAAAAGCTTGAATGATCGTATCAGATATATGATCATTGAAGCAGATACTATAGTAAAATAGAGACAATAGATTAATTGAATCTATATTATAGAACAGATTATTAAAGGCACTATGAAAACAAAAATAATAAAGATAAACCCAAAAAATCCGGAAATACTGCAAATCAGGATTGTTGTCAAAATTTTAGAAAAAGGGGGCTTAGTAGCTTTTCCTACAGAAACTGTTTATGGCTTAGGAGCAAATGCTTTGGATGTAAACGCTATAAAGAAAATATTTGAAGCAAAAGGACGACCGGCAGATAATCCGCTAATCGTTCATATTGCAGATAAAAAAGAAATTTATAGATTAGCAAGGGAAGTCCCAAAAGAAGTAAAAAAATTAATTAATAAATTCTGGCCAGGGCCTCTAACTATTATTTTAAAAAAATCCAAGATAGTCCCAGATATAATTACTGGTGGTTTAGATACTATAGCAATCCGAATGCCTTCCAATAAAATTGCTTTAGCTTTAATTAAAGAAGCAAAGGTGCCAATCGCAGCCCCATCAGCAAATTTTTTTGGTAAACCGAGCCCAACTGCAGCAAAACATGTAATACAAGATTTGGATGGAAAGATAGCAGCTATTATAGACGGAGGTGAAACAGAAATTGGGGTTGAGTCAAGTATTATTGATTTAACAACAATACCACCAACTTTGTTAAGACCAGGAGGAATAACTTTAGAAGAGTTGAAAAAGCTTTTAGGCAAAATTAAAATACATCCACTTGTTAAAGGAAAACAGATAAAGACATTTATTGCTCAATCACCTGGTATGAAATACAAGCATTATGCTCCTGATGCAAAAATAATTGTAATTGAAGGTGAATATCAAAAAGTTCAAAAAAAAATTCAAGAGCTCGTTGACAAATACAAGCTAGAAGGGAAATTTGTTGGAGTTATGACTACTAATGAAAATCATATTTACAAAGCAGACGTGATAAAATTTTTGGGGAATGATTTTAATACAATCGCTAAAAATTTATTTAAAACTTTTCGAGAGTTTGATGAAGAAAAAATAGATATAATTATTGCTGAAGGAATTATTGATAAAGAATTAGGTCATGCGATAATGAATAGATTGAGAAAAGCATCGGATTATAACATCATAAAAATATAACAAATTAATAGAATGACACATCGAAAAATCTCTTGTTATACTAAATGGGTTATCGCTGCTTTTATAGCTCTTTTTATTCCAGGGTATTGGATAGGTTACGGACCTTCAAATTTTCTTTGGTTTTCGGATATCATCTTAATTATGACTTTTTTTGCGACGCTATTTGAGTCGAGGTTCCTGGCGAGCATGGCAGCAGTTGGCGGCTTTATATTTACGTTATTGTGGAATGTTGACTTTGTTTTTACCTTGTTTACCTATCTCTTTGGTATCAAATTGGCAGGTTTAACTGCTTACATGTTCAATAGCGAATCACCGGGGTGGCTAAGAACTCTGTCTCTTTTCCATGTTGCATTGCCTTTTTTTTTACTTTGGCTGATCTATCGATTGGGCTATCATAAATGGGCATGGATTTTCCAAATTGTGTTTTTTTGGATTGTCATTCTTATCACATGGTTTGTGACAGAACCGGCTAAAAATATCAATTGGGTCTTTAGCTATAAAATTTACAAATGGTTAAACGTAGAAGCTGTCTTTTTTCTAATCATAGAATTTGTAGTCGTTGCTATAGTTATTGCAGTTTCTCATCTTTTTTTTAAAACTTTAAAAAAAAGAATTATCCAATAAATTTATCCAAAAAAAAGTAAACCCGATACTTTATAGACTATACATGTACGTAAAAACTACTGTTTTGTTTAGCTGCTATTTTAAACCTTTTAATGATCCCCTAAATTAGGACCATTACACATTCCTTTCTTTTAAATTTTTTGATCAATAACTCGACCCTTTAATTTTTATCTTCAAATTTGAATTTAAAAGTGATAAATAAAGTATATAGGGAAATAAAAGAGAAAAAAAATGCTCATACCAGATCAATTTCAAGTGCTGACAATTGAAGAGACTTTTAAATGTCTTGAAACATCCTCTCATGGACTGAGCAATGCAGAGGCAAAAAAGAGACTTTCTCTTTTTGGAAAAAATGTTATCAAAGATGAAAAGATAAGCAAATTTAGAATTTTTCTAAGACAATTTAATAATATTTTAATTTATATTCTTTTTGCAGCTTCAATAATTAGCATGTTAATAGGCGAATGGACTGATTTTTTAGTTATTAATTCTATTATTGTGATTAATGGCATGATAGGTTTTTGGCAAGAACTCAAAGCGGAAACTTCCATAGCAGCTTTAAAAAAGCTTACCGAAAGTCGGAATAAAGTTATGCGAGATGGTACCCTCTCCTTAATTTCTTCCTCAGAGCTAGTACCCGGTGATTACTTGATCTTTCATGAAGGAGAAATAGTCACTACCGATATTAGATTGGTTGAAAGCACAGGTCTAATGGCAGATGAATCTAGTATAACTGGTGAATCTGCACCAATTATTAAAGATCATACAGTTTTACTTTCAGAAAACGTTCTCCCTTATGAATTGAAGAACATGCTCCTTACAGGAACTACCATTGTAAGAGGATCCGGACGCGGAGTGGTAGTAAAAACAGGAATAAATACTTACCTTGCAAAAATTGCAGAGAAATCTAAAGAAACATCGCCTGATACACCATTAACTAAATCTCTTAGATTTTTTGCCAAAAGATATGTAATTTTGCTCATTTGTCTTTTCTCTTTTCTAGGAATCATCGGATACTTGCAAGGGAGAGACCTGTTAAGTCTAGCCTATATTTTGCTTGCCAGCTTGGTTTCCGCGGTGCCAGAAGGGCTTCCTATCGTGATTACACTTGTTATGGTCATCGGTGCAGTTTCTTTGAGTAAGAAACAGGCCCTTATCAGATATCTTCCATCCGTTGAGACATTGGGAAGCAGTACTGTGATTGCTTCGGATAAAACAGGAACAATAACAGAAGGAAAGATGATCGTAAAAGAGGTCTATTCTCGTGATCTCGAAAAACTCAAACATATTGCTGCTCTATGTAATGATTCCCATGAGGGATCGGGAGACCCTTTAGATGTTGCACTCTCGGAATGGGTAGAAGATTATAATGAAATGAGAAAAAAAAATCCTCGGAAATGGACTTACTCTTTCGATGCTCGACTCATGTTGATGGCAACAGTTAATACCATTAACGGGGTAGAAGAACTCTTGATTAAGGGAGCATATGAAGCTCTTCAAGAAAAAGTAGAAAATAAGGAAGAGTTGAAAGAAACGGAAACCGCTTTTCACTCTTTTTTGGATCAGGGACTTAGGGTTCTTGCTTTTGGGTTCGGTAAGTGGGAAAATGAAAACCCTTCTTCTTGGAAAATCAAAATTGTTGGGTTGATTGGATTTCTCGACCCACCAAAAAAAGGAGTAAAGGAGGCTGTAATTTTTGCTAAGAAAGCTGGCATTCGCATTTTGATGATTACGGGAGATCACCCCATGACAGCGAAGGCTATAGCTAAAGAGGTTGAAATCTGGGAAGAAAACAATCAGATTCTTACAGGAAAGGAGCTAGAAATACTGCCTGACAATCGTCTTCTTGAAGCCATTAAACATACAACAGTCTTTGCCAGAATCCTTCCTGAACACAAATACAGAATTGTAAAACTTCTTCAAGGATGTAGAGAAATCGTTGCAGTGACAGGCGATGGAGTTAATGACGTTCCTGCGCTTAAGATAGCAGACATAGGAATAGCCATGGGTGGAGGAACAGAAGCTGCTAAAAGTGCCTCAAAAATGGTCATTTCCGACAATAATTTAACAATTATTATTGATGCAATCAGGAATGGCCGTGTCATTGCGGATAACATTCGAAAAGTCATTTATTACCTCGTTTCAACTTCTTTGCAAGAAATATGCTTGATTTCTTTTGCAATATTTAGCTCTTTACCCCTTATGCTTTCGGCTATTCAGATTCTCTGGGTTAATCTCGTTACAGATGGAGTTCTAGATAAAACATTCCCCTTTGCTAAAGCAGAAGAGAATGTGATGAATAGAAAACCACGCAGACCTGAAAAACAGTTTTTCGATCTTAAACAAGTTGTCCGCATTTTATTTTTTGGAGTGGGTCTAGGGGCGCTTTGTTTCTTTCTTTATATTTATCTTAAGGATAAAGCGTCATTCGCAACTGTCTCAACCATAATTTTCACTTCTGTCGTCGTAGCTCAGTGGGCCAATGGAATTCAAGTGCAAAAGGAAGAGGAACCATTCTTTAAAAACATAGCAAAAAGTTTGACAATCAATCCTTTCATTTTTTTAGGGCTTGGTCTCGGCATTGTGCTACAATGTTTTGCCATTTATTTTGCACCAAAATTATTTCATTCGACTGCTATGAGCTTGGAACATTGGAAATATCCGGCCATTGTTTTTTTATCAGCATTTGGACTCATTGAAATTAGAAAATGGGTAGAACTATTTATTTTCAGATCCTTTAAGAAAAAATGAAAAGGAATATCATGAAAATAACTTTCTTCTATGTAAATCCCTAAAAATATCGGAATAAAATTCAGATCAATTCAATCTTTCCAAGATTAACTTTGCTTCTTTCTCGTCAATCAAAATGAATTGATTAAGATCTTTCTCATAGCAATAAACATCGGCTTTAGAAATATCAAACCACCATCCATGAATTCGAAGTTGTTTTTTTTCTAAAAGATCGCGAATAAACGGATAACTTGTAATATGCTGCATTTGTTGGAGCACATTAACTTGGGAGATTTGGTTATGTTCTGATAATGAAGGATTAATAATAAATCCTTGTCTCACTCTATTTAGGGATTCTTTCCCATATTTTAGCCAAGACTTAAGATGAGGACAGGAAAGAGTGTCTATACCTTGTGCAAGTGTTTGCATAGCTCCACAGTCCGAATGTCCACAAACAATAATATCAGAAATATTAAGAGAGAATATTGAAAATTCAATTGCAGCCGCAGTACTGAGGTCTGGAAAAGTGGAAGAGGCTGGAGGAATAAGATTTCCGATATTTCGCAAAACAAATAAATCCCCAGGGTTTGTAGAAGCAAAAAGATTTGGTACTACGCGACTATCAGAGCACGCAATAAAAAGAGCATCTGGTTTCTGTTCAAGAGCTAGATTTGCAAAAAGGTTTCGATTCTCTGTAGTAAGGTTTTTTCTGAAATCGACAATTCCTTTAATAAGTTTTTTCATAATCTTTAAACGTTTAGACTTTCAAAAAGTTTTTATATTTGATCCAATTATATATATATAAATAAAAAATAGCACTTATTTTTGAAAGAATAGAATCTCATAGTACACATATGGCACATAATAGTTTATGTTCATAACATATCAGTTGACTTCAACAACTATGTCTTTATATTATAGTGATCTGACATACTCCCACGATTAAAGCCGCAGGGGTTCTGAGGTTGGGTTCTTTCACATCACTATCCTCGATGGGCGAGCCAGATGCCCCTCTATAACATCTCTGTCTGTTATAGATTGAATTATCATATGGGATGCAATTGTATTTGAAAGAAATAGCATCCTAAGATTTCAACGAATCGTTTCCGATTCTTAATCAGTCGAAATTAAAAAGTCCTGAAGGATCAATTTTAAGTTCTATTCCAATGGAGTACATTAAGTCTCGATGTTGAAATTGCATTAATTATAGCAAGTATGCTAAAACCATGCAAGAC
>CAYNVX010000020.1:0-8884 GCA_964400755.1 uncultured bacterium
CAGCTTACCCCGTATCTGAAGAAAGGGGCATGCGCTGCGTCTTTTATCGGTCAATTTCTCCACGCCTAAAGGCGGGAGCTTGAAAAAAAGCTCTAATTGACTAGCCTAAGTCTTTCGAGGACTACGTTGGATTGGTCACGACACCCTGGGATGCTCCTCAAGTCCCTCGCATCCAGTTGTTTTTCATATAGACTACCCATCCCATCAAAAGTGAATGAGGATGAGTCTCCCAAAGCTTCATTTAAAAATGGAGTTTTAAAAGTCTCATTTAACAAAAATCCAAAAGAAACACCAAAAAAAATCAATATCAAGATTGAAGAGTAAAAAAAAGCCTCCTTTTGGAGGCTTTTTTCTTTTATTTAATCTTTTCATAATTAAAATATATGTCCAAATTTAACAATATATTATCCATGAAAATCACAACAGCTTTAGGCAATAGTTTTGCAAATTATGTTATTCTTACTTCTTATTATCCCCAAGTCACTTATGCTGTTTATTCTATTTTTTCCTGCTATGCAGCATATTATTCGCCTTCTATTTCCAAAGCCTTTTTTAAATGGACAGTTTCATATATTTCCCTTGGCTGTATAAGACCTTTTTTCTCGATTATTGCATGCTCTTTAGCATCTAATGATAAAACCAAAGAAATGGATGAAGCCTCTTCGGCCAAATTATTTATTCATTAATAATATTCATAAATGCTATTAGAAAATTAATGATAATTTTGGGTATGGAATGTCTAACTTTACAACATTTTTTCTCTCTAACTTCACTTTAACCTTTTTTATTATTGGAATTTTTTTTTCTATTACATCGATATTAAAAAACTTAAAATCTATCAACAAACCAATATTTGTTGAAAAACTTTTTTCTTGGTTTTTGTTATTTCCCTTAGGGATAGGCATGATTTATAATTTTATAATGCACCTCTTTTTTCAAGAAATGTCGGCAACTTTTATTGGCTGGGAGAATAGCCCATTTCAGTTGGAGGTCGGCTTTGCAAGCTTAGGCTACGGCATTATCGCCATTATTGCATTTAAGTCCTCTTTAAGCTTCAGATCAGCTGTAATTATCAGTAATTCCATGTTCTTATGGGGCGCTGCCGGCGGACATATATACCAAATGACAATAAAACATAACTTTGCCTCCGGCAATGCAGGAATAATTTTCTGGACCGACCTGATATTACCCATAATAGGTTATTTCTTGCTCTATCTTCAATATAAATACAGAAGACAAAGTTAGTTTTAAACTTATGACAAAAGCGAGAAAAGCCCATCGGCTTTAGCCGTGGGAGTTCAGATGCTAATTATCTTCCAATATCTTTTCAGCACACCTATTAACAAGTTTTGATAATTTTGGTCCTAATGCATTCATTGCTTCCAAAACCTCTTCATGGTTCATATTACCTTCATGCCTATCTGCAGCAGGATTTGCAATACATGAAAAAGCCAAAACTTTCATTCTTAAAAAATTGCAGGCAATAACCTCAAAGACAGTCGACATACCGACAGCATCTGCACCAAATCTCCTAAACATCTTGATCTCTGACTTAGTTTCATAGTTTGGTCCTGAGGTTGCTAAATATACTCCTTCTTTTAGATCTATATTAAACTCTCTTGCATTAATACGCGCTATATCTTGCAGAATAGGGCTATAAGCTTCTGTCATATCGGTAAATTGATGTTCAGGATGTAAAATAGCTACCCCTCTTAAAGAGTTATCACCAAGATAATTTATATGGTCGGTAACCATCATTATATCTCCTACATCCAGATCATGCCTGATTCCGCCTACGGCATTCATAGTTATGACAGACTCAACTCCCATTTTGTTCAATACAAAATATGGAAAAACAACATCCTGAGCAGAAAGCCCTTCATAATAGTGATACCTTCCTTTCAATATCACAATCTCTTTGCCGTTTAGCTTACCAAATATTATCTTCCCTTCATGCCCTTGCGTTCTAGCAATCGGAAAATAAGGAATTTCTGAAGAGCTTATTTCCTGCCTGTCTGTAATAAGATCAATTGGGCCATCAACACCAGCGGTCAATACAACCATTAACTTTGGAGAAGCATTTGTCTTCTCATATAGCCATTTTGCCGAAGACTCAACCTTGTCAAAATAGGTTTCATCGGCAAAAAGTGGAAAAAAAGATAAAAAAGAAAAAATAAAAGTGAAAATATATTTCATAAAAAACCCTTCCCTTTGAATTAAAAGTTTTGAAAAACTATCAAAGGAAAAGGTATAAAGTAAATATTTTTTCTAAAAAATTGATTATTCTGTTTTGGCTTCTTCTAATTTCTCTTCTTTTTTTGCACTTTTACCCCAACTGATCCATCCAAATATTGCAAGACCCAAATATACAGTAAATAATGCTGTTTGATGATAAGCATGAATATAGAAATTATAACCTAAGAATACGGAATTGGTTAACATCCAAATTAAAAAACCTATTCTTTTTTGCAGTGTATTAAGATATGTTCCTACAATTGCTAAAACTGTATTACACCAAATGAACATCTCTAGCTTGCTCATATAAACTCCTATGGATTTTGTTAATTAATATACTGTTTTGATATTCGTCAAAAATATCTTTAGATTCGGCTTTGATAATTTTGACACTGTCGCCGACTCGTATTTTCATCTCTTCAACGAGTGTCCTAAAATCATCGCGTATCGCCATTTGATAATCTACATTTGTCGCTCTTACTCCATCATCGGTCGCTGCATATCCTTCAGTCGGCTCTAAATAAATCAAGAGATCGTATTGTTTCAGCCATTCAAAACAAAAAGTTTCAAGCTGCCTTGTTAGATCGTTATCCCTTTTTAAGTGATTTAAATAGATAAATGCATCAGAAGGCGTACGGTCCGATATTGATATCTCAAACCCTTCCGCTTCAGCCTGCAGCTCTTTATTTATCTGACTCGTTACAACAAATACAGTTGTTTGATAGACAACATCGGTATTTATGGGAAAAGGCGACTGTCTTGCAGTCTCATGTATGACCGTTACATTCTTATTAGCCATCTTATAAAAAGTTGCCAGTTTATATACTAAAGTAGTCTTTGCCGCCCCATGTGTACCAAATATTGCCACTCTTTTCATTTTATCTCCTTTTATTAAGATGTTAAGCAGATCTAAAAATCTTCCGTTATTTTTAGCTTAAAATTTAATCTTTTTTTTTAATAGAATTTTTATTTACAAAGGTCTATTAATTATAGTTGATTTAGTTAAAATTTAATAGTTTTCTAACTTGATATTTATAATTTTTATAAGAGATAAATTATGCATCCTAAAGATATTAAATTAAAGGCTACAGATATTAAAAAAGCTTTTTATCTAATGTTGGGAGCATCGCTTTCATTTAGCATAATGTCTTTCTTTGTAAAAATGTCTGCAGAAACAGTCTCTAATAATATGATCATATTTTTCCGTTTTGGGGTATCTTCTTTTTATATATTGTCTTTGGTTATATTTAGAAAATTAATTAATAAGCCCGTCTCACTAAAAACAAAACATCTTTCCTTACATATTATTCGGGCAATAGTATCCTTTCTTGTAATGTTGTTATTTTACTATTCGCTACGATATATCCCCTTAGTCGAAGGCAACCTTTTAATACTTACAAACCCTCTTTTTATTCCAATAATTGCCTATTTTTTTATGAAAAAGAAGACACAAGCTTCTCATTGGATTTCTATCTTTATCGGATTTTTGGGGATTACTCTTATTTTGAAACCGGGCTTCGGCATCTTTGACTTTTACTCTATTTATCCACTTATGGGGGGATTCTTAGCTGCTTTATCCTTCATCTATGTTAGAAAAATCAGTTACTATGACCATCATCACACTTCCATGTTCTACTACTTTATTTTGGCATTTATCTTGAGCGCAATATTATCAATCTTTGAGTGGAAAACACCCGATACCAAAACTTTAATATTCCTTCTTTTGGCCGGTATCTTTGGGACTTCATATCAAGAACTGTTGATCAGAGCCTCGGTATATGCTCCTGCTAAAATAACTTCGGCCCTTATGTATACAAGCCTTGTATTTTCAACTATCCTTAGTTTCTTTTTCTTTGATCAAATCCCCGACATCATAACTTGGGGAGGCATTACCTTAGTCCTAATAGGAAGCATAATTACTTTGCAATATGCAAAAAATTAAATCTTATCAACAAGCACTCTTTTATACCATTCTCTAGAAAAAAGATGCCAAAAAGATCTATGTTGCTCATGAATTACTACTTCTCTATCTCTTAGTTCAGCAAAACCATGATTTCCGCCATAGACTTCACATAAGCCGGCATCGACATTTATCAAACTCATGGAATCTGAAACCCTAATAGGGGCATCTCCAGCCCTTCTTGGAGGATTGTGAGCTATAACCTGTGGGATTTTGCTAGCAGACCTTGATCTTTGCATTTCCGATACATCTTCCCATAAGACACCCCCGATGCTATTTCTTCCACCGCGAGCAGCTCCAACTTGGAAAATAGGATGAGAAAAATTGTTCTGTCTAACCGCTTCCACTAATTTTTTATTTAAATAATCAGCTATATCATTTAGCGATATATTAGAATTATAATAAGGCAATAATTTTCTATAACCTAAAAAGCCATCCCTTTCATTTTTAATTTCTTTAACAATCAAATCTTTAATCTTCGATCTCATTCCAGCATGAACAAAAAGTCTATTACCATCCGTATAAGCAATCTGTACCCTTCCGCTTAATATATCTCTTCTAATTTCATTAGCCAGGCCTTCTGGATTATCATAATTGGCAAAGTTAAAATTACCTTCCAATAACATTTGTTCATGATTGCCGATTAATCTAACAACCTTACATGAGTTTTTTCTACCTTCTCTTTGAAGATTAGAAAGAAAATGCCAAGCTTCTCTTGATTCAGGTCCTCTATCAACCACATCACCCATTTGTACAATTGTAGCCTTTGATTTTCTTATCCATTTGTCTTGTCCGTCGATTATCCCAGCTCCCCTTAAGTTTTCTTTAAACCCCTTAAGCTCTCCATGAATATCCCCAAAACAAAAAATGTTCCTGTCAGACTTTACATAATCAAGATAATATCCATCACGGCTCCTCAAAAGAGCCTTAGCAGCTAACATGATCATCGGTATTATTACCGTCATATAAGAGACTATCTTTAATAGAGATGTTAAAAACAATGAAGCCTTTGACTGGTCTAATTTACTCTGTTTAACTTCATATCCATAATTCCCATCAATTTTTGAAACAACAGTATATCTGCTATTGGAAAGAGCAAAATAACCATCTACAGCACTAGTTAAATATTCTTTAATATTTTGAGGCTCTTTAAAATATAGAGGAGATAAAAAGTTTAATTGTTTCATAGCACTACCTTGTTTAATATAATTTAAAATTATACTATAAAAAGTAATAAAAAAAAAGCAGAAACATCATTAAACATAATTATTAAAAAAAACAATAGTAGTTAATAAAATTTTTAATTATCAAGGCTCTCTTCATCCCAATTCAGATCATAGATATATGCTATTGGGGTAGGCATCTTATATTTAAAACTTTTTAAAAAACAGTTAATGTAATAAAAAATTTGAAAAAGAAAGGGCTTTAAGTCCTTTTTATGAAAAACTACATCTTTTGAGCCAAAAAATTCTTTTAAAAAAGTGAAGAAATTTAAGTTTCTCCATCCATAAACCATCATCCCGAAACCAATCTTTCTCTTAGTGTTAATTGATGGAAAATAAAGATCATTGTTATTCTGTAAAAAGTATCTATCCAAATCTTTCTTCTCATTCATCAAATGAAGGCCGCTTGTTGCCCTGGGGTTGCATTCAATAGCAAATAACTTCCCAGAACTTTCTTCAACAAAGTCAAAAGAGATCTGTCCTGTATAATTTGTCTTTTGAACTAGATTTTTAACCCATTCTAAAATCTTTTCATGATGAACCGATTCAAAGCTCAAACAATATCCGGCTCCTATTATCTCACTTGGATATGTGCTATGGGCCTCAACAATCCCATTTCGGCAAATGGAATAAGAACAATATTTCTTTCCATCGACCCACCTTTGTGCAATCCATGGATTTTTAGCTTCTATTTTTAATTCCGGCACATCTTTATCTGAGTAAATGTGCTTTAGAAAGAAGGAACCTCTGGAATATGAAGGTTTTAAGGCATAAGATGAAGAATAATCAATATTCTTAAGTTCTTCTTGTCTCTTGATAATGTAAGACTCTAAAGAGTCTATCCCTAATTCTTTTTGAAGCTCATAAAAACTATATTTGTTATGTAACTTATCCAACAGTTCAAAAGAAGGACAGAAAATCTCACAGCTAGCTGGTAAAAGTCCTTTGAGTTTAGACAGATAGAGGGTTTCTTCATATACAGGGATAACTATATCAATTTGATATTCTTCTACTATCTTTTTTATATCATTTTTGAAATTTTCAAAAGCAAATCTTGGACTTCTGGTCTTAAAGCTCTTTTTTACAAATTTTGAAAAAATACATAAGTGAACCTTTATTGAATCAGCAACATATACATTATGTCCGGCCATGCTAAACGACCGTGCTAAATCTAATGCTGTAAAAAACCTTCCACCAGTAATTAATATATTTTTCTTATTAATATTTACCTCTATATTCCCTTGCCCATTAATTATTAATTATAGATTCGATAAAATATTTGCAATTAAAATTTACTAACCATCCGATAAACAACTGAAATTAATAAGCTAAAAGACCTATCTAATAATTAACTTATAGATATAATTACATTTGTATTCCCAAGGCTTAAAAACATGAATAATAACAGCTTTATCTTAAGAAAGTTCAAAGAAAGTGATATCAATGATCTTTATCAAGCGCTTCATGACAAAAGAGTTATCCGGCACATGGCAACAGAAAAAATGACAATAGAAGACTGCAAAACTATAGTTTTAGAGGCAATTAAACATTGGAATAATTATAAAATAGGATCTTATGCCGTTATTGACAGCATAAGTGAAAAATTAATAGGTTGGGCAGGTTTTCAACCCTTAAATGATGATTTTGAACTTTTAATCGTTCTCTCCCCCAAATATTGGGGACTTGGCAAGGATATATATAGCTATTTGATCGAAAAAGCTAAAGATGAGTTTCTTTTAAAAAAGGTCTATGTCCTTCTTCCGATAACACGTAAAAGCTTCAAATTTATTGAAACCCTTGGCTTTCTTCCTTGCGGAGAGGAATTATATAAAGGAATATTGTTTAAAAGATTTGTGAAAGAACTATAAAAATTTTTCAGGAATTAAAAGGAATTACATATGCAAGTATCATAATATAATGACAAACGCTTCCTACTAAAACAAAAAAGTGCCATATAGCATGAAAATAAGAAAACTTCTGATCTGTCGCAAAAAATATTATCCCCAAAGTATAAAACAAACCGCCTAACAAAAGCCATAAGGTTGCCCCTATAGGCAGAGTCATATATATAGGTTTGATTACAAGAACTGCTACCCACCCCATCAAAAGATAGAAAAAAGCCGATAATATTTTTAGCTTCGGTCCAAAAATAGCTTTAAAAAGCACTCCTATTAAACATAGGCCGCATTCTATACCAAATACTGTCCAGCCAAGAGCCCCCTGTAATACTACTAAAGCCAGAGGCATAAAAGTTCCTGCTATAAGAAAATATATGCTTATATGATCAAGCCGTCTAAATACCTTTTTAGCAATATTATGTCTAATTGCATGATAGATAGTAGAATTTAAATACATGGTAATTAATGAGCCGCCATATATAGAACAGCTGACAATGTGCCTTGTTGTTGCACCGCTAATGAATGAGCTGTATAAAAGATAAATAAATCCAATAATGCTTAAAAGTGATCCAAGACCATGAGATATGGAATTTACAATCTCTTCTTTGAATGTTTGAAGTTTATTAGGCTCAACAATCTCTTTTTTCTTAAAAACCACTATTTTCTCCTTACTTAAACTCCTATATTAGTTGCAGCAACATAAGCTGTTGTCCAAGCATTTTGAAAATTAAAACCACCGGTAATACCGTCGATATCAAGTATTTCACCAGCAAAGAATAAATTATCGCATATTTTACTTTGCATAGTTTTAAAATTCACTTCTTTCAAAGTTATCCCACCGCAAGTAACAAATTCTGATTTGTTATTTGATTTATCTATTATTTTATATATATCCTGAGTCAGTTTTTTTGAAAATACCCTAAGATCCTTTTTTGATATGTGATTCACTTTTTTATCTAAAACATTTCCAAAAGATTTGACAAAGTTATTCCATAAATTATTAGGAAGGTTAAAAATATTCTCTTGGATTAATGTTTTACTAAAAGATCTATTTTGCAAAGCATTCAACCTTTTAAAAGCTTCTTCTAAAGAAACGTTTCCTAACCAGTTAATAGAGATTTCGGCCTTATAATTGTTATCCTTTAAATACTTTGCCGACCAGGAAGAAAGATCTAATATGGCAGGTCCGCTAAATCCTTCATGTGTAATCAAAAGTGGCCCGATTGTCGATAAGCTGCTATTTACCAATTCAATTTGAGCTGATGATACGGAAATACCGCTTAAATGTTTCAATGAAAAATTACTGATAGAAAAAGAAAATAAGGAGGGAATTGGCTCTTGAATGGTATGTCCAAATAATTTTGCAATATCATATCCCGCTATATTGCTGCCGGTAGCCAAAAGAAGGTTTTTGGTAATTAGCTGTTTTTTATTTAACTCAATTTCAAATCCATTATCTTTTTTACTTATCGATTGAATATCTTGATTTAACAATATCTCAATTTTTAAGCTTTTAGCTTCATTAATAAAACAATCAACTATCGTTTGAGATGTATCACTTTTAGGAA
>CAYNVX010000020.1:8894-16447 GCA_964400755.1 uncultured bacterium
TCCCATTTTTCTCTTTTTTCAGATCAATGTTTCTTATCTTGAACCATTCTATCATATCTCTTGGCTGAAACCTGCTAAAAGGGCCTAGCAATTCTTTTGATCCTCTAGGATAATTTTTTACAAGTGCCTTAATATCATATGTACCATTGGTAATATTGCATCTGCCTCCGCCGGAAAGCTTAACTTTTGAGAGCAAAGCACTGCTTTTTTCGATAATAACAACCCGAGATAAAGGATTATTTTTTTTAAAGGTAATAGCTGCAAAAAAACCTGCCGCTCCCGCACCAATAATAGCTAAATTATACATAATTTGTTTATTTTAGTAATTTTGGATATAGGATAACAGATAAGGTAATATTAAAAACTAAGATTTCAATTAATCTGAAATAGCTGTAATATGATTTATAGAAATCAAACAACAAAATGAAATATTAAATACCTATCGTCCTTTACTCTTTTTATAAAACTCTTAGGCTAAAATATTTCTAACCACCCATTAAAGAAAAAAGAATATGTTTAAACCAGAAAAAATACGCAATATTGCAATCATAGCCCACATCGACCATGGCAAAACAACCATGCTAGACAGCCTTTTAAAACAATCTATGACATTTCATGACCATGAAAAAATCCCGGAAAGGGTTATGGACTCCTTTGATCAGGAAAAAGAAAGGGGCATAACAATTTTTTCAAAACATACCTCAATCTTCTACAAAGACTTTAAAATAAATATCATAGATACACCCGGCCATGCAGATTTTTCCGGAGAAGTTGAAAGAGTATTAGGAATGGTCAATTCAGTACTGCTACTTGTCGATGCTAAAGAAGGGCCTATGCCTCAGACCAGGTTCGTATTAAAAAAATCTTTAGAGATGGGCCTATGCCCAATCGTTATTTTAAATAAGATCGACCGTCCCCATGTAAATCCTGAAAGAGCCTTAAATCTTACATTTGATCTTTTCGTTGAGCTTGGAGCTACTGACAAACAACTTGATTTTGCCTACTGCTATGCTTCAGGGCTTAGTGGTTTTGCTAAGATGACCCTTGAAGATCCCGATGAAAACATGCAGCCTCTTTTCGAACTGATAACAATTAAAGTCCCCGCTCCCGAAGGAGATTTAAAAGCTCCTTTTTTAATGCAGACATCATCTATCACCTACGACAACTATGTAGGCAGACAGGCCTGCGGAAGAATTTTAAACGGTACAGCTAAAATTGGTATGCCAATTTTTAAAATTGATAAAAACAATATAAAAGAACCTTTCTCTATTCAAAGAATCGAAGGTCACCATGGACTTACAAAAGTTGAACTGCAAGAAGCTGGCGTGGGAGATATTGTAATTATATCTGGTATAGAAAATGTAACTATAGGCGATACATTATGCGCCATTGACAATACTGTTGAACTAAAACCCATTAACATTGACGAGCCAACCCTTTCTATTGACATTATGGTTAACTCAGGCCCTTTTGCAGGAAAAGATGGCAAAAATATTACAATGAATAAAATCAGAGACCGCCTTCTTAGAGAAAAACTTGCCAACGTGACCCTTAAGATCGATGCACCTCAAAGCAATATAGATAAAATCTCTGTCTCCGGCAAAGGAGAGCTTCATTTAGCAGTACTATTAGAGACAATGCGTAGGGAAACTTTTGAATTTACCGTCTCTAAGCCAAGAGTTATTACCAAAATCTTTGATGAAGAGAAATATGAACCGATGGAAATGGTCCATGTTGAGGTCCCCCTTGAATTTTCCGGAGTAGTAATCGAAGAGCTTGCTAGAAGAAAAGGCGAAATGCAGTCCTTAGAGACCAATGAACATAATATATCCCGCATGACTTTTATTATCCCTACTAGAGGATATATGGGCTGCCATAGCGAACTTCTAACCCTTACAAGGGGACTAATTGTTATGACATCCATCTTCAATGGCTATGCACCTTGGAAAGGCGATATCCCTAAAAGAAAACATGGTGTATTTATATCCATCTGCAATGGCACAACTAATGGCTACGCCTGCTTTGCTATTCAAAAAAGAGGCACCCTCTTTGTAAAACCCGGCGATGAAGTCTACGCAGGAATGGTAGTTGGAGAACATAGCCGTGACAATGACCTTATTGTAAATATTACTAAAGCAAAACAGTTAACAAACGTCAGATCTAGCGGTAAAGATGAAAACATCCTATTAACGCCTCCTAGAAAATTGACTTTAGAAGATGCTATAAATTATATCGAAGATGATGAATTTGTTGAAATTACCCCTAAAAACATTAGGCTTAGAAAAATTCATCTTAGTGAACTCGATAGAAAAAGAAATATAAGAGCTGAAGATTAATCAATAATCACTTAATTTTTATTAAAAAGGTCAAAGAATTAATGTTGAAAAATTCTTTGACCTTTTTGCTATTTAAGCTCTTCCAAAAAGAGTAAATTGACTAAATATTATAAAGCTTTTCTCCTTTTGAACAACCTTCTAAAGCCGCCTTTCATCTTCTCAATGTAGTAGAAAGATATCGGGGTTAATATAAATGTAAATACTATTGAAGCGAGCATACCGCCGACCATTACAGCTCCCATAGAAGATTTCATGCCCATAGTAGCCCAAAGCTGAGGTATAACACCTAGTATAATTGCCAATGATGTCATAAGTATCATCTGAAGCCTTTCTTTAGAAGCTTCCAATAAAGCTCTTTTTAGCTCTATTCCCTCTTTCATTTTTATAATAGCCAAATCTACCAGAAGGATTGAGTTGTTTATTACCAATCCTACTAACATAACCATTCCAAGCATGGAGGTAATATTCATAGATTCTTCCAAGAAGAAGAGAGCATAAAATACCCCGGTAAATGATGTAACGATAGAGAAAATGATCGATATAGGATATGAAAAGGAATTCAAAATAGCTGCTAAAAGCATATAGGTCAATATAACAGCTAAGAAAAAGGCCTTTATAATCTGTTTTGCTGATTCCTGCTGCATTTCATCCATACCTGCAAATGAATAATAAGCATCTTCATCAAAGGAAATATCCTTTAATGATTCTATCAATACCTTTTTAACATGACCTGGGTTTGACTTACCTAAAAAGCCGTTTAACTTAATTACCCTCATTTTATTTTCATGAACAATTGTCGGAATGGCATTTTGCTTAACAATCTTTCCAAGACTTGTAACAGGCATTAAACCTTTTCTTGTAATGATATTAATATTATTAACATCTTCAAGGCTTTTAATATATTTTCCATTTAGCCTTATAGAAATATTATACTCTTTTCCATTCTCTTTATAGATGTTGGTATCATCCCCATAAAGTGAAGATCTAAGAGCCATACCTACTTGAGAGTCTCTAATGTTATTTAACATCAGCTCTTCCTGTTTCGGCATAAAACAAAGCTCTTTTTTAGGAGGCTTGTAAGATGATGCAACATAGTTAAAATAAGATGTGTCTGCCATTTTCTCTTTTAGTACTTCTGACAGCTCAGTCATCTTTTTATAATCTTTTCCACAGATGTTCAAAGTAATATCCCCTTCATCCATCCCTTTCGAAGCCCCACCTCTCATCACAACGATCCTTGCATCAGCAATTTTAGAAAGAAAAGGGATCAGAGTTTCAATAATATCAGTATCTTTTCTTGTCCTATTTTTCTTATCAAGAAGATCTACTTTTACAGTTACATTCTCCGTTCCATTAAGTCCTAAAATTGAAACATAAGCTGTCATTTCAGGAATTTTCTTAACCTCTTCTTCGATTTTTTTAGTAACATCAAGAGTATATTCTAACGGAGACCCTTGTGGAGTTTCAGCTTTTATTACAATTTTATCCTCATCAGATTTTGGCATAAAATTACCTGAAATATAAGGTGTTACATACCTTATAGAAAGAAAGGAAAGGATAACTACAATTACTGTAATCTTCGGAAAACGGAATATTACATTAAATAAACCCTCATACTTTTTAGTCAAATAAGCAATCGGCTTTTTTAATATTACAAAAGATGGAACCTTTTGATTTTTTAAAATATAACAGCACATCATTGGAATTAAAGCAAAAGAGACCAATATAGAAAAAAGAGTTACAAAAATTACTGTAAGCCCAAAGGAATACATGAACCTTCCTACCATGCCCTGCATAAAGGCAATAGGCAAGAATACTACAAGGTTAGTTCCTGTAGCGGCAAGTACAGCTACACCTACTTCTTTTGTTCCTTTTATCGCAGCATTATAAGAGTTTTCCCCTAGTTTAATTTTTGACCAGAAGCTCTCAATAATTACAATAGCATTTGAGATCAAAGTTCCCAAAGAAGAAGCAATAGCCAGCAAGGTTAAAAAGTTAATTGAAAAATTAAAGACATCCATCAAAAAGAATGCTGAAATAATCGATAGAGGAATTGTTATAGATGCGATGAATATCAACCTAAAATTACCGGTGAACAAAAATAAAATTACTACTGTTAAAAGGATACCTATTAAAATATCCATTTCAGTTTGATAGTTCTCTCTTTCAATTACTACAGTATTGTCCATAGCAATATCGAGCGAAACCCCTTCTGGGATTAAAGCCTGGAACTTCGGCATTCTTTTTTTGATATCTTGTGCTATTTTAACAGCATTGCTGTCCGATGATTTTTTTATTGATACAACTACTGCATTTTTTCCATTATACCTAGCAATTTTTTCTACTTTCTTAAAACCATCTTCAATTTTTGCTATCGAAGAAAGTAATATAATTTCGCCATTTCTTGTAACCAGCTGCGTATTTGCCAAATCCTGTAAATCTTTATATTCTCCAATAAACTTCAAATTTGAAGTCGATGCACTATTCTCTATTTCACCACTGGGTATATTCATATTTTTGGTCTGAACAGATCTAATTACATCTTCTATAGATATATATTGTTCTTTCATCAAAATCGGATCTAAATCAACATTGATCTGTCTTTGCTTCCCGCCCAGGATTTCAACATTGGCAACTCCTTTTATTGATAATATCTTATCTTTAAGCTTTTGATCTGCTATCTCAAATAATGCCTTATCATCAATAGTATCGCTTGCTATTACCAAATCTACTACAGGCTGAACAAAAGGATCAAATTTTTGAACGATAGGCTTTTTCATACCCGATGGAAACTTATTTAGAAGAGAATCTACCTTATCCTTAACTTCAATAAACTTATTATTAACATCTGTTGAAAGCAAAAACTCAACAAAGACAAAACCAAAATTCTCAAAGCTTTGGCTTCTAATTTTTTTAACTTCAGAAAGCTCGGAAAGAGTATCTTCCACCTTATCAATTACTAGATTTTCCATTTCCTGTGGAGCTGCACCCGGATATACTAAAGATACTGTAACCAATGGGAAATCAATTTTTGGAGACTTCTCTTGATTCAAATTAAAAAAAGATACTAATCCCAATACTAGAAATAGCAATATAAACATTATTGTAGTAATAGGCTTTTTTACAAAAAAATCTATCATTGTTTTTCTCCCAAATTGATTACTAGGACCTTATCTTCTTCTTTAAGTTCTTTCATTCCCTTAACAACTACCATCTCTCCGTCGGACAGGCCTTCTTTTATTACAAAGCTATCCCCTTTTTGATCCTGAACTATAACTTGCTTCTTAAAACAGAAGCCATTTTTTACAACCCATACAAATGAACTGTTTTCATCAATTTCTACCGCTTCAAGTGGAAGGGTTATTACATTCTCTTTTTGTTCTGTTATAATTTCAGCTATATAACTGGTCTGCGGAACTTGATAATCACCCGAAATCTCTCCTTCAATTCTGTATAACCCTGTATTTCTGTCCAAAGTATGGTTTAAATTTTTAATTGAACCTGTTATAGAAAAATTATCACTATTAAACGAAACAAGACTCTCTTCTTTTATCCTGTCAAAAATATTTTTAGATACAAAGCCATAAAACTTCTGATTATCAGTACAGGATATTGTTGTTTTTATTTTTGTATCCAAACTAGCTGCATTGATTTTTTGGACATGGACCGGCTTGCCATCTTTTTTAAATTGTGAATAAAAACTTACAATAGGCCTATTGTTCTTCTTTGTTATTACCTCCTGCTTCGATCTTACTGCAACTACAATAAGTCCTAAAAATATTAAAGCAGCTATTAGCTTGATTCCTTTTTTAATCATTGGAATACCTATTGCCTGTTAATTTTTCTAATTTCTTTAGAGCAACATTGAGTTTAAACAAAGTTGTCTCATATCTAATTTTTTGTGATGTAAGCATTAACTCAGCATCATTTAGATCAGTAGCTGACAGCTGTCCTGACTTGAATAGATCCTGGCTCATATCAAAAGATTGCTGAGCCAAAGAAACAGCCTCGGTATTTGCAGGAAGAGTAACCATTAGCTCATCATATTCCTGAAGGGTTTTCTCAAGCTCCAAATCAAGTTGTTTTTTTGTCTTTTGATAATTCAAAGAAGAATTAGCTCTATTCATTTTCTCTTTTTTTATCTGCTGATGCCTTTTTAGCCCCTGAAATATTGGAATATTTATGTTTATTCCAAAAACCCCATAATCCCTTAAAAAGTTGTTTCCAATAAACATATCAGCATCACTTGTGCCCTTATAATTATATTTACCAAAGAAGGAAACCGTTGGATAATATTCAGCTATTTTACTTTTAACAAAATAATCCTGACCTTTTTCAATTAGCTTTAAAGCTTTTAAAATAGGCTGAGAATCATACATTGATAAATATGCTTCTTCTTTATTTATAGAAGGATAATTTTTTTCATATGAACTTGAAAGCTCAACATCAGAAAAAAGATCTACACCAATCTGCTTTTTTAAAGTTTCCAAAGCATTAGAATAATTTGTATTAGCACCAGCAATTTGAGGTATTCGAGCAGCAACATCTGCATCTAGTTTTATATTATCCCTTTTTGAGATCCTTCCTTCATGAAACCTGTCAAGTAGGATTTCTCTGTTATTTAAACTATTTTTATAAGACAACTCGGTAATTTCAAGAATCTTTTTGGCAAAGCAAACATTATAGTAGATCATCTTGGTTGCAAAAGAGAGCTCTAGAGCTAAATGTTTCTTTTTTTCTTTAGCTGCTTCTTCAAACTTTTTAGAACCTTTCAAAGAGGAATAAATCTTGCCAAAAGTTGTAATAATCTGATTGGCGCTTACCCCTAAATCCATATTGTAGTTCTTTGTAAAGGCTCCTTTTGGAAGATCATTTGCATATTTGAAATTTTTTAACCAGGTAATGTCTCCTTTTATCTGAGGAAATAACATCGACATTATTTCCTTATATTGAGCGTCGGCTTTTACTATCTCATTTTCCTGAATCTGATAATCTTCACTCTCTTTTAGTGACAGTTCCACCGCTTTTGTCAGATCGATGGATTGATTTGGATCATTGGCATATCCAAAAAAAAGAATGCTTATAAATATAAAAAAAGGGGCAATTGATTTTTTTAACATAATATTTTATCCTTAACCGCCGAAAGACCCCTTCCTTTAGGTAGGGGATATAAGGCGGGTAAACTCTTTAGTTCCATACTAATCCTCCAAAATTATA
>CAYNVX010000021.1:0-16355 GCA_964400755.1 uncultured bacterium
ACAACTTTGACTTTGCCATTAAACTCTTCAGCTACTTCTTCAATTATTGGCGCTAACATTCTGCAAGGTCCACACCAAACAGCATGGAAATCAACTAGTAAAAGTCCTTTTTCTAATACTTTTTGAAAACTCTCGTCTGTTAACTCTTCGATCAATTTACCTGACATTATTGTCCTCCAATTAGCTATTTATAAGTTATTATGAATAATTTTAGGAAATAAGATTATATTTTCCAAGACAATTAACTCTAATAAACCTCCAAAAAAAAAGAATTATGGAATAGGCCCTTTAAATCCCTTCTCACACCATTCTTTTAAAGATCTCCAAGAATTGTCTAAACGGGCGGTTATTGCCTCAATAATTTCTTTTTTATCTAAATCCTTAAATTCAGAAAAAGGTATTGGTGAGCCAAAAACACAAGAAATTTTACCAAATAATTTCGGGATTTTTCTGTCTCTTCCCCAAACCTTTCCAGCTCCATGAATATACATGGGATAAATAGTCGCTTTTGTCAATTGAACAATAAAACCAACCCCTGGAAGGATTTTGCCTATTTCATCAGTAGCTGATCGAGTTCCCTCAGGAAAAATAACAACCTTTTTATCATTTTTCAAAAATTTGCTGATTGTTCGAAATGTTTTCGTATTTGCACCCTGATCAGAAATCGGATAAGTATTCAAAGACTTAATCAACTTAGCAAAAAATCTATTTTTAAAAAGAGTTTCTCTAGCTAAAAATATTGCTTCATCTCTGCAGGCAAAAGCAATAACGCAAGGATCGTAAAATGAAGTGTGATTAGAAGCGATAATTCCAGCTCCAAATCTTACATTTTCTTTTCCATAAATCTTCAATCTGTAGAAAATTTTTAAAACAAGTCCTGAAAAAGCTCTAACAAACCTATAAAATTTTTTCATCTTATAGAGATATGCTTTTTGATATCCTTTAAAAATCCTCTCAATAACTTGATCAATTGATAATTTTGAAGTATCAACTAAAATTGCATCATCGGCTCTTTTTAAAGGAGAAATTTCACGTGTAGAATCTATCTTATCTCTTTTTTGTATCTCTTCAAAAATTTTTGTTTTATCTAACGATTCTATCTGCTGAGGATATTTTTCTACTAATTCCTTAAATCTTCTTTCAGCGCGAATAGAAGCTTTAGCAGTTAAAAAAACTTTGAGATAGGCATTGGGGAAAACAACCGTTCCCATATCCCTTCCCTCGCAAACTAGGTCTTTGTTTCTCGCAAAATCTCTTTGAATGGTTATTAATACTTCTCGAACATAGCGCTTAGCTGAAACAATAGATACTAAGGAAGTAACATCCATCATCCTAATTTTATCTGTAACATCCTCTTGATTTACAAAATAGGATATTTTATCACCCTCTTTTTTCGTTTCAAAAACAAAGCCTTTTAAAAGATTTCTTACGGCTTCTTCATTTTCAGGTTCAATCTTATTTTTTATAATAGCATATGTTATAGAGCGATACATCGCTCCAGTATCAAAAAACTCGAACTTCAATTTTTTAGCAAGAAGCTTTGCTACTGTTGTTTTTCCCGTTCCTGCTGGACCATCAATAGCAATAATCATTAATTTACCTCATTAAAAAGAAATACATAATTGGAATGTTAAACATTAAAGAATCTAACATATCTAATAAACCGCCAAGGCCCGGCAATGTATTGCTGTCTTTTACCTTTGCATCTCTTTTAAAAAGAGATTCAAAAAGATCCCCGAACTGCCCAACAATTCCTAATAATAGCCCTAAATATATGGCCTCAAATAATTCTAAATTAAAATTTTTCCAAGGGACTAGAGCAAAAATTATGCTGGCAATTAAAGCACAAGCAAGCCCCCCAATACTTCCTACTATCGTTTTATTAGGACTTATTTCAGGCGCTAATTTTCTTTTACCTAATAATTTACCACTAAAATATGCACCAACATCGGTAATTTTTGTGACCAAAATCAAATAAAAAAGCCAAATTCTTCCATCTTGAGTAATATTATTAGTAAATAATATGGCAAGTAGCATACCAATGGGCACAGCAACATATACAAGTCCTAAAAAACCAGCTGAAATTCTAGATAAGGATCCTTCAATTTTTTTAAATTGAGAAAGAAAAATAAAAAACAGAAATATGAAAAGGATTATTACCGGTAACATAGTCAAATTAGAAAATTGAAGCGCAAATAAAAAAGAAACTATTTCCAAAATTACACCAGTAATTAATAAAGACTTTGGCAAAATTATTTCTTTAACCTTACATAATTTCCAAAACTCACCGATAGCAATCGCGCCAACAATAGCCAAGACAACCGTTACAATGGGTTTCATAAATGCATAATTTGAGAAAAATATAACTACTATCAATACAAGTACTGAAATCAGAGATACTATAAATCTTTCTTTTAATCCGCTCATGCCCCGCCTAACCTTCTCTCTCTTTTTTGATATTCTAAAATTGCCTGCAGTAAATCTCTTTCTGAAAAATCGGGCCATAAAACATCTGTAGTAATAACTTCAGAATAGGCGCTCTGCCACAGCAAGAAATTACTTAATCTTTTTTCTCCACTAGTCCTTATTAATATATCAGGATCATTATATTTTGATGTATCTAAATAATTTGAAATTAACTTTTCAGAAATATCCTCTCTATTTATTAACTTTTTATCATAATCATTAATAATATTTAAAAAAGCTCGTTTGATTTCATCTCGTCCGCCATAATTTATTGCTAGGACAAGATCTAATCTATTTCCAGTTTTGGTTGCTTCTTTAGTCTCCGCCAGAGCCTTTTTTAATTTATCTGAACAGACCGATATATCGCCTATAGTCTCTAACCGAACTTTCTCTTTTTGCAAAAACCTCCGCTGCCTAATAAGGTATATTTCAAAGAGGTTCATCAAAATATCAATTTCTTTTTTTGAGCGAGTCCAATTTTCTGTCGAAAAAGCAAAAACCGTTATGACCTTTATATTAAGCTCTAATGCAGCCTTAACAATATTCGTTAAAGTCTCAGCTCCTTCCCAATGGCCCATCATACAAGGTAAATTCCTCTTTTTAGCCCATCTGCGATTGCCATCCATAATGATTGCTATATGACCCGGAATATTATTTTTATCAAGCAAGGAATGCTCTTGAAGCGAAAATATTGTTTTCTTATTTTTTAAATTAAAAATTTTTTCAATTACCGACATGTGACAATCCAAAAATTATAAATTATATCCATATTTCCAGACCCAAAAATCACTTTTTTCTTATTTGTCATTTCAATAATTTCCTTTATAAAAGGTTCTTAACCGCTGGTTAAAGAATTGAGTTCTCAATTTTATATTTTGGGAACAAAGCATATAAAAAAAGGATTTAATCTTCGACAAGCTTTTTCAATTTATTCATTTAAGCTTATTTTCACTAGACATTATCGATGCTTTTTAAGTATTCTTTTATTTTATTAAAATTAAATTATATAACCTAAGAAAGCTTCGAGAGGAATAATGCAAAAGAAAAAAAATTGGCAGACATATTTAGTCACATTAGTCATTATACTTACAATTTATAACATTTTACCAACAATTTTTTACTATGCCCACCCGTTAAAAAGTCCTATTTCTCAACCTAAAGCTGAAAAAATTGCTTTAAATATTACTCAAAGGGTAAATGAGCTAGAAGAAGATTCTGTCCAATGGTTAAAATCTTATTGCAAAACCTTAAAAATTAGACCAACATCTATTGATCTAAATACAAACAATCCTCAACAGATCTTTGTTCAGTTCAACAATGAGAAAGATGCAGACAAACTTCGCAAATTTTTACCAAGAGCCGGCAATTTAATCAATTTCGTCCCAGCCCAGCTTAATATCTCGGCTCTAGAAAGTGATAGCAATAAGGTGATCGTACAAAGACAAATCCCACTTCATTTCAATAAAGACCAAGTAAAAAATTATTTTAGTTTTGCATCAAAACTATCAAACAATGAACTGACTGATTTGTCCAAAGAAGTCTTATTTGACAGAGCAGCCCAAATTACACTTTCAATTGCAGGTCCCTCTGAATTTGCAATGATGGTAGAAAATGTTATTAAAGAACCAAACTCTCCTGCTTCAAAAGATATAGTATTTTATTTAGCCCATAATATTTTAGACTTTACTTCAGTATTTGGAGAAAATTCGACAATTGCAAATAGATTTTTTGCTTCTTTTACACAAAATTATTTTAAAGACAAAAATAATGCCATTCAAACCTTATTAAGTTCTTTTGACTATTTCAGGGATCAGATCAAGCTTGAAAAATCAAAAATTAAAGAAGAAGATGCCTCTCTTAAAGAACAAAATAAATTCTTATCCGATGAGCAAAGGCAAACATTAGCATTATTAGAAAAAAAAGAACAAACACTAATAAATGCTCGCAACATTTTAAAAACCAATAGCAAGAAGTTCGCATCAGGAAAAGATCCATTTAACTATAATGCAACAATTTCAATGTTAAATTCAGGCTATAAAACTGATTCTTCATCAATAGCCCTAGATGTTCAAAATAATAATACATTCATTGATAAAATCATTTTAGATTGGAAATCAGATAAAATTTCTCTGATCCTTCATAAGGATGTTGTTAAATTTAAAGAGGAATTACCTTTAAAACCAAAAGATTCTTTTGAACAATTATTAATAAATGAATTGGCAAAAATCAATCGCTTGTCTGATGAAAAACTTTCTAATATGGGAAATGAGTTTGTAATAAGCTTAACTGACTTAACAAACAGCAATAGCATTTTATCTCTTAATTTAAGCGAACTGGCTCAAATTTTAGCTAAGCAGGTCAAACAAACATTATTCACCCAATGGATCCCAAAACATACCGAACTTGTAAAGGAAAATTTCCCTATTTATGATTATGAGACCTATTTAAAACTTCCTGCTCAAGAAAAAGATCTTTGCTTAGTTGTATATGCTCCCAATGAGACCTCTTCAGCTGCACTAGCTGGAATGAAAAATTCATCTATTTATGTAATAGCGAAAGGGTTGGATAAGATTATTCAAAAATATGAAAACCATCAAGATTCTAATCTAGCTAAACAATTTTTCGTAGACTTTAACAAATTACAAACACTTTTAAGACAAAATGGTTATTTAGGATATTCTGGAAAAATACTACCTTCAACTTCAGAATTTTCAAATGACTATATATTTGAAATGGGTAACTATTACAATACCCTTTTAAAAGCGACTCGTGAAAATTTCCAAGTAAAAGGGACTAAAAAATTTGCTATCTTAGAATTTACAAATCTTGAACAAAGAATACTTACATTAAATAAGATTGAAACACGCATTCAAGAAGATCTATTAAAATGGAAGGATGATTACAATTCAGCGCAAGTTAGTCTAGAACCTAACAAACAATTAGAGGTTCCTAAACCTACTAAAAATGTTTTACTTAATAATTTTGCTTTAAGCTTTAGAAAATATTTTAGGGGCGATGAAAGAAAAATTATTCATTGGGGGCTAGACCTCTCCGGCGGTAAAACAGTTCAAATAGAATTAAGAGATCAAAATAATAAAGTTGTTAAAGATGAAGCATCATTAAAACAGGGTATAAATGAACTTTATAATCGTGTTAATAAAATGGGAGTTTCAGAAGTAAACATTAGAACTATTGACTCAAATATTGTTCTAGATTTCCCTGGCTCTCAAGGAATGTCTGCAGCAGAATTAGTTAAAGCTTCCTCCATGTATTTCCATGTAGTAAATGAAAAATTTACACCTAGCAACTCAGCATTAGCTGATAATGTCAATCGTTTCTTGCAGGAAGTATGGAATGAAGCAATAGTAACAAATAGAAAAGATGTAGAAAGCGTCAACAGCATTGCATGGAGACACCTATACGGAGATTCACCAACAAGCGATGTTGTTCAGCCACGTTCTGAATCTGCTAAAATATTATATGAAAATGGATTGAGACTAGCTTCTCCTTATGATACACAAACAGAAAATACATTTAATGACTCGATATCAAAAATCGCAATTTTTAGAGGAGATGATTATACACAATGGAATAATCAAACTAACCCTCTATTAATTGTGTTTAACAATTATGCTTTAGAAGGATCTAGTCTGGTCAATATCCGCAGCTCATACGATCCATCAAAAGGAAATTTTTTAAGCTTTGAAGTAAAAGGGTCGCATAATACTAAATCGGGTCAAAAAATCAATTCACGCGAAGACCTATATACTTGGACCGCACAGTTTGCAAAAGAGAAAATTGTTGGCACACCTTTAGAAAATTTTTCAAAAGGAAGAGGCTGGCGCATGGCTGTTATTTTAAATGATTCAATAATTAGCGCTCCTAATTTAGAATCTGCCCTTCGCGACAGCGCAATGATTACCGGTAATTTCTCTTTAAGGGAAGTCAATCTATTAGTTGCTGATTTAAAAGCTGGTTCATTGAGCTATACACCTCATATTCTTTCTGAAAAGAACGTTAGTCCGGAACTTGGAAAACAAGAAAGAACCTATGGTATTATAGCAACATTTACAGCTCTTATTTTAGTAATGGCAACGATGATTATTTATTACCGATTTGCTGGAGTTGTAGCTTCCGTTGCCGTGTTATTTAATCTATTTATCATGTGGGCAACCCTTCAAAACATTCAAGCAACCCTAACTTTAGCTGGAATAGCAGGTATAATCCTAACAGTTGGTATGGCTGTTGATGCAAACGTTCTGGTATTCGAAAGAATAAAGGAAGAATTTGCAATTTCTGGAAGAATTGCAACAGCAATACAAAATGGTTATAAAAAAGCCTTTAGTGCAATTTTAGACTCAAACATTACAACAATCATAGCAGCACTGATCTTACTACATTTTGATTCAGGACCAATTAAAGGTTTTGCAATTACATTGATCATAGGAATTATTTCATCAATGTTCACTGCACTGTTCATGACCAAATACTATTTCATGCATTGGGTAAAAAATCCAAAACATGATCAGCTTAAAATGTCGAATTTTGTTAAAACTAAAAACTTTAACTTTTTAAAGAATTCTAAATATGTCTTTATCATATCTAGTTTAATTATCCTCTTTGGATTTTTCTCTCTTGCAAAAGAAAGACATTCAATCTTTGGAATGGATTTTACAGGAGGATTTTCATTATCTTTTGAAGTTGAAGAACAAAAAGGTGCTGATTATAGGCAGATAATAGAAAAGGCATTAACAAAATATGGCGCGCTGCCAAATGATTTTCAAATACGAGAGCTTACACCAGCGAATAATATCAGACTTCTACTTGGCGCAGCTATGGACCTTGATGGAAAGCCTTTCTATAACATGCCAATTGAAACAGATAAAAAAGATGTCCCCTACCAATATGAAAACAATCCAAGAATTGTTTGGGTAGTAAATGCTCTTAAAGAAGCAAACATAAATATCAAACAAAGAAGTTTAGAACAACTTAATCAAAATTGGACAGCAATGAGCGGACAAATGTCTGACAGCATGAGAAATAATTCTATTGTCGGATTATCATTAGCTCTTTTCTGTATCCTTATATACATAACACTTAGGTTTGAATTTAAATTTGCTATCTCCGCAATGATTTGTCTAATACATGATGTATTGATCAGTATAGGCTCCATTGCACTTCTACATTTAATGGGTATTCCTATTCAAATCGATTTAAATACGGTAGCAGCGTTAATGACTATAATTGGATATTCTCTAAATGACACTATCGTCATTTTTGATAGAATAAGAGAAGATATAAAATTTATGAGAAAAGCAACTTTCTCAGAAATTGTTAACCATGCTTTAAATATTACATTAAGCAGAACAACGATTACTTCTGGAACAACCTTGGTTGCTCTATTAGCATTAGTATTCCTTGGTGGTTCAATGATTTTTAACTTTGCTTTTGTAATGACCGTCGGTGTAATTTTTGGAACACTATCCTCTATTTTTATAGCCTCTCCATTGATGCTATTTTTCCATAAATTTACATTGACAAAAGAAGAAAAAATGTTGATGAAGAAGGACTAGCTTTTGGATTGTTTTTTAAAAAACTCTTTTTAGAGTAATAAAATAAAAAACGCGCAAAATTAAAATAAATATTTTAAATAATAAAAATTTAGCGCATTTTAGTAAAAAAAAGGAAAAAAAAAGGGCATGACCCTTCAATCCAACAACCAAAAGCCTGTATGGATCTTACCAAAGAAGAATCCAGAATGGCAAAAGAGGATAGTTAACGAATTTAACATACACCCGGTTACAGCTCAAATATTTGTATCTAGGGGGTTTTCGACTTTAGAAGAAATTCATAACTACCTTTATGCTACTCTGCCGAATCTTTACGATCCTTCTTTGTTTGCAGATATGGATAAAGCTGTAGATAGAATCCATAAAGCAATGCACAACAAAGAAAACATCTTAATTTATGGAGACAATGATGTTGACGGAATGACATCAACTGCTCTTCTAATAGAATTTTTCGAAAAGCTTAAAGTTAATGTTCATTTCTATATACCCGACAGCGCAATCAATAAAAGGAATATCATCACTGACGCCCTTCAATTTGCTCTAAAAAATAAATGTTCTTTAATTATTACCGTTGATTGTGGAATAACCGCTGCTAAAGAAATTGAAGAACTTGTTAAACACAATATTGATGTAATAATTACAGACCATCATGAACCTACATCTAAAATCCCTATAAGCATCGCTACATTAAATCCCAAACTAGTAAATAGCACCTATCCCAATAGGGATATTACCGGAGTTGGTGTAGCCTTCAAGCTGGCACATGCTATAACCAATAGTCTAATTGAAAATAATAAAATTAATCCTTCCGATATTGATCTAAAAGATTATTTAGATTTAGTAGCACTTGGAACAATTTCCGATATGGGCGCTTTGTTAGATGAAAATAGGATTTTGGTGCGCTATGGTCTTCAGCAGCTTAGGAAAACAAAGCGAATAGGCCTTGTTAAGCTCTTTGATGTTTGTGATATTAAAATGGACTTCTTATCCCCAGTAGATATTGCATCAAAAGTAGCTCCCAGATTAAACAGTTTGGGCAGGATTGCAGACCCTAGAAAAGGTGTTAAACTTTTATTGATCAAAGATGATGTTGGAGCGACAAATTTAGCACAAGAACTTGACCTGCATAACATTGAAAGACAAAAAATTGAAAGAAAAGCTTCGGAAGAGATCGACAGATATCTAAGGGCAAACCTATCCCTATTAAATGAAAAAGCCATAGTTTTATACTCAAAAAAATGGCACCCGGGAATTATTCCTATAATAACCGCAAGAATTACTAAGCAATATAACCGACCAACAATGTTGATTGCCATTGAAGATAGTATTGGGAAAGGCTCTATTAGAACCATACCGGAATACCCTCTATTACAAGTATTAAAGGAAAATGAGCACTTACTTATCAATTTTGGCGGCCATGACTTTGCCGCTGGCCTCACAATAAAAGAAGAGAATATTCCAGCCTTGAAAAAGGCTTTTATTCTATCCGCAAATAAATTTTTAAAAGACAAAGATATTATTTCAAAAATCTATTTAGATGCTGAAATTAAGTTCGACGACCTAACCTTTGACTTTATGGAATCATTGCAGCTTTTAGAACCTTTCGGCAATGAAAATCCCCCTCCTATATTATATAGCGATGCCAAGCAGATTTGGTCACCGAAAATAGTAGGTAAGACCCATTTAAAGATGTACCTTGAACAGAATGAAAGAATGTTAGAGGGCATAGGATTTGGCATGGCAGAAAGAAGAGGGGCTATTCGGAAGAAAAACCTACAGCTTAGAGTAATTTTTACTCCTCACATCAATACCTTTTTAAATAAGACCAGCATTCAGCTGCAGATAAAAGATTTTAAAATTAAAGAAGCAAAAAAGTAAAAAAAAAGAACCACTAAACGATAGTGGTCCTTGTAACTTTAAAAAAAATAATCTCTCGCGAAGATTAGTTTTATATTACTTGTCCAAATGTTCTTCTATTTAAGTAATTCTCTTGATAACCTTTTACGTCATCTTCATGAACTACCCATGCAGCGCCTTTCCTTTGCGCTTTTAATAGACCAACTCTAGTAGCATAATAGATCTTTTGAGCTGGAACATTAAGTTTTTTAGCAACTTGGTTAATAGAATAGAATCCTTTTCTATTATCAAATAAAAGTTCACCATCAAACACTGATTTAGTTCTTGAATACTTATTATTTCTGTATTCTTCTAAATCAGCTAAATCAATAGTCCATCTAGTCGCATCTTTAGTTGCTTTAAGCTTTCTTTGCTTAATAGCAACGTAAATTGCCTGACGAGTAACATTATTGATTCGAGCAGCTTCTGTAATAGAAACCACTTTTCTATCTGATGGAGCACCATTCATAGGGCTTAAACTTTGGCCCCAATTTGATTCCCCTGTCATCGTTCTCCTCCTTAAAAAAAAATTTTAATTATTTAAAAATACTTAACATTTAACTCTTTAAAACAAGTAATAATAATTTTTTAGCTATTAATTAACTTTAATATGCTAATAGTTTTCGTTTTATAACAACTAATTATCCCAGAAATTTCAATTCTTATCAAGTAATATTCTTTATATAAACTTAATTAACTCTTTACTTTATAATTAAATATTCTATATGAATCGTTAAATTGATAATTATTAGGCAATTAGCACGTTTTTTATTGGCTTCAAACAAAGTTTTTTATATATTAATTAAAAATATTAAGAGGCCAATATGAAGTTAAAAATTTTTATATCATTTATAATATTTGCATTAACTTTCTTAGAAGCCAAACCCCCTCAGATCACCGAAAGGGACGTTTCTCTAAAAGTCGAAGAAATTTTAAAGGCTCATGCAGCTCATAAAAAACTTACCCCTGAACTGGGTGAGAGAATATTAAAAAATTTTATTGAAGAGCTAGATCCCTATAAGGTTTATTTCCTTGAGTCAGAAATTCAGAATTGGCTATACCCTGCAGAACCTCTGCTTCAGACGACAATAGAAGGCTTTAAAACAGCGAATTTCAGTGAGTTTGAGAAAATACACGAGGTAATGATTAAATGCATAGAAAGACGAAATAACCTTGAAACTGAGCTTGAAGCTTCCGAAATGCCCCAAGATGTTAAGCCCGAAGAGTTTAAGGACATGCCTTGGACTAACTCCCAAAGAGAGCTTCTTTCAAGACTTGTTAGAATTACAGCTCTTCAATTAGACACAGCAAAAAAACTTAATGAAGAAAATAGAGATAAAATTACTCAAAGATTCCAAAAATGCAGAAAAAATAGAGAAGCTGAAATAACAGCAACAACAAAGGAAGAGCGCAAACAACTAACTCTTAGCTATATCATGAAGGCTACATGTGCTGCATTAGATTCTCATACCAACTATTTTACCCCTCAAGAAGCTAGTCAATTTATGATTCAAGTCCAACAGCGCTTATCCGGAATCGGAGCACAGCTTAAGGACTCATTAAATGGATTTTCCATAATGCGAATAATAGAAGGCGGCCCTGCAGAAAAAAGCCACTTAAAAATAAATGATAAGATCATTGCTGTTAACAAAGAGCCTGTTGTAGGAATGGACATAACTGAGGCAGTAGAACTAATCCGTGGTGAAAAAGGATCTTCTGTTATATTGACTATCTTGCGAGAAGGTAAGGAAAATAAGGAATTACCCTCCGAGAAATTTGATATTGAAATTATTCGCGGCGAAGTTGTTTTAGAAGATTCTAGATTTGAAGCCGCTATTGAACCCTACGGTGACGGATCTATAGCACATATCAAATTATTTTCATTTTATCAAGACCCTCAAAGCTCATCCGCTTCTGATTTAAAAAATGCTATAGAAAACTATAAGAAAAAACATAATCTGAAGGCTATCGTTCTCGATTTAAGAAGCAATTCAGGCGGCCTTCTTCCTCAAGCAGTAGCCGTTACAGGACTATTTATTTCAAAAGGTGTGGTTGTCTCCATTAAAGACAATACAGGTCTTGTACAGCATTTAAGGAATATTGAAAGCAACATGATATGGGATGGCCCATTAGTTGTTTTAACAAATAAAGGATCTGCTTCTGCAGCTGAAATTGTTGCCCAAACCCTACAGGACTATGGAAGAGCAATTTTAATTGGAGATCAATATACATTTGGCAAGGGCTCCTTTCAAACCTTTACCCTTGATTCATCAAAACAAAATAAAATTAATCCTCAAGGCGAATATAAAGTCACCAGAGGAAGATATTATACCGTATCGGGAAAAAGCCCCCAATTAAAAGGGGTTGCAGTAGATATAGAAGTCCCAGGACTTTTATCTGAATTAGACATTGGAGAAAAATTTGCAAAATATCCATTGGAAAATGATGAAATCCCTCCAAATTTTGAAGATGACCTTTCCGACATACCGCCACTTCATCGTAAAAGAATTTCTCTTCTTTACAAACATAACATGCAGCAGAAGATTGCTACATATACTCAATATATGGATATTTTGAAGAAAAATTCTGATTTAAGGCTTACAAGTAATAAAAATTATCAAAATTTTTTAAAAGAAATTAAAAACAAAAATTATGAAGCTGAGCCGATAGAAATCTTTGGCAAGAGCGATTTGCAGCTGCAAGAAGCTTTTAATATCGTAAAAGACTTGGTTTTTCTAATTGAGATTAATGATAAACATTTTGAATAAAACAGAGCTTTCAGACAAAATATATAGCTAAAAAAGGTTTAAACCATGAAAAGAGTACGCACAAGAATAGCTCCATCCCCTACTGGAGATCCCCACGTAGGAACAATTTATATTTCTCTATTTAATCTAGCTTTTGCAAAAAAAAATAATGGCGATTTCATTTTAAGAATAGAAGATACCGATCAAACCCGCTCACAACCGCAATATGAAAAAAATATTTACCAATCTCTTTCATGGGCAGGAATAAAATGGGCGGAAGGTCCCGATATTGGCGGAAAATATGGACCTTACCGTCAATCTGAAAGACTTTCAATATATCAGGAATATGTTCAAAAGCTTCTAGATGATGGAAAAGCTTATAAATGTTTTGCTACAGTTGAAGAATTAAAGGAAATGAGAGAGCTTGCAGCAAAAACAGGTAAAAAAAGTGGCTATGACAGACGCTACAGAAACTTATCCTCAGAAGAAATAAAAAAAAGAGAAGATGAAAAGCAGTCCTATGTAATAAGGCTAAAAGTGCCTCTTTCTGGAGAATGTATTTTTGAAGATGCAATAAAAGGGACTATTACCAATCCCTGGGCTGACATCGACGATCAAGTGTTAATGAAAAGTGATGGTTTTCCAACTTATCATTTAGCCAATGTAATTGATGATCATTTGATGGAAATTACTCATGTTATTAGAGGAGATGAATGGCTCTCATCTACTCCGAAGCATATTTTATTATATGATGCATTCGGCTGGGAAAAACCAACCTTTATGCATATGCCTTTGTTGCTAGGAAAAGGTGGAAAAAAATTATCTAAAAGAAAAAATCCTACATCGACTTTCTATTTTAAAGCTGTGGGATTTCTGCCGGAAGCTTTGGTTAATTTTTTAACCTTGATGGGATATAGCATGCCCAACGACAAAGAGTATTATAGCTTTGATGAGTTTATAAAGAGCTTTGATGTAAATAGAATCGGTAAATCTGGTGCTTTTTTTGATATTACAAAACTCGAATGGCTAAACCAGCAATATATCATTAACAATCTTTCTGAAGATCAATTATTAGATAACCTAAAATCATGGAAATATAATGATGAATTTTTAAAAAAGCTGATGCCCCTCTGCCATACAAGGATGAAAACAATGTCCGAGTTCATGGAGCTTTTTGATTTTATCTTTAAAAACAACATTATCTACAACGATGAGCTGCTCTGTCCAAAAGGTTTAAACAAAGAAGATACAGCCCTAATAATACAGGCAATAATCTGGTCATTAGAAGAAAGCGACAGCTGGACAGCAAAAGATTTTGAAAAAACCTCGCATGATATTTCTGAAATTTTTCAAACGAACCATAAAAAAGTTGTTATGCCTATTTTATTTGCAACTATTATGGGAAAGAGTTTCGGTCCTCCATTTTTTAGATCGGCAGAAATTTTAGGCAAAGACCAATCTAGGGCCCGCTTCTTGAATGCCATAGAATTTTTAGGAGGCATTTCTAATAAGAAAATGGCTCTTTTGAAAAAATGCTATGATCAAAAAGATTGTCATGAATTGCTAGCGAAGGAACAATAGCTTTGCTTACTTTTCATCTACGTCGCTTTCATCATTTACTGATTGAGAAATTATATAATTTCTCTGAATTCCCTTATCGGTATTGCAACAATTTAATAGAAAGGTTATTAGTAATAAAAGAGATAAGATACCAAAACGCATATAAAAACCTCATTTTGAATGGTAGTGGACAACCTTAAGATACAAATTTTTTAAATGGTTTGTCTATAAAAAAGTATTGGACTTTGATTTTATGATGAAATATATGAGTAAAGAGCCCTATATCACTTATATGAAAAGAAGAGAAAGGCTCAGCAAAGAGGGCTCTTCCAAAAAGACCTATTTTCTTGTTCTCGATATTAAAGATGCCGATATGGAATTTTATCCGGGCGACAGTTTAGGAATAATCCCTGAAAACGATCCTAAAATCGTTGATTTAACTATCCAAAAAATGAAGGCCGACCCGAATATTCAAATAGAAGATCCCCGATCAAAAGAAAAGCTCCCATTCAGAGATTTTTTAATAAAAAAAGCAAATATCAATAAAGCCCCTATGTCATTAGTAAATCTTCTATGTGAAGATAAGCTCTCCATAAATGAAAAGCTCAATTTGATAAAATCTCATCATCTATGGGATTTATTCGAAAAATTTTCAAATATAAAAATTCAAGAACAGGAGATTGCTTCAAAACTACTATTTTTAATACCACGCCTATATTCTATTTCCTCCTCTAAAAAAATGTATCCAGATGAGATCCAATTAACTATAGCGCATGTCACATATGATTTATCCGGCATAAAAAGAAATGGTGTTTGCACAGAATTTGTCTGTCATTTAGCTGAAATAAATAAAACCAAACTTGCAGTCTATGTTCAGCCATCCCATGGATTTACGCTGACACAAGATAAAAATGCTTCGATAATAATGGTTGGACCTGGAGTTGGTATAGCTCCCTACCCTTCTTTTCTGCAAGAGCGGCTAGCTACAAAAGCTACAGGTAAGAACTGGTTGTTTTTCGGTGAAAGAAACAGAAAAACAGATTTCTTATATGAAGCTTTTTTCAAAGATCTTGAAGAAAAAAAATTCTTAAAACTAAATGCGGTTTTTTCTAGAGATAATGACAAATTCACCTATGTCCAAGACCTTATATATGCCAATAAAAAAGAACTCTTCCAATGGCTCAAAGATGGGGCTCATCTTTATGTTTGCGGCGATGCAAAAAGAATGGCAAAAGATGTAGAGGCTACTATTCATAAAATTGTCATGGAAGAGGGACAGATGGATATGAATGCAGCTCATCAATTTATCTCCAAGCTACGGGATGAAAACCGTTATTTAAGGGATGTTTATTAAAATATTCAAACTGGAATTAAAAACGATCACTCAATAGGATCTTGCGCAATAGTCACAATACAAAAACATTGCACTCCTTCCCCCAGACCAAAAGAAGTTAGTCCATCTCCTGATGTCGCAGTAATGCCTATCTGCGAAATCTCTAAATTCATAAGTTTTGCAATATTTAACTTCATCTCGGAAAGTCTTTTTTCAAACTTTGGTCTTTTTCCCTCTAAAGAAATGGCTACATGTACTATTTTATGCCCTTGAAGAGTCTCTAGCGCCATTTTTAAATATAGGTTAGAATCTTTAATTCCTTCTTTTTGACACAGGTCTCTTGCAATAGTTGCTAAAATGGGTTTTCCTGTAATAGATGTAATAGCATTACAAAGAGCATGATAGACTAGATCGCCATCAGAATCTGCTGCTAATCCGGGCACATCATTAAAGACAACGCCACCTATGATACAAGGCTTAGCAAAACGATCTTCTTCAAACCTATGACTGTCCTGGCCAAGACCAGTTTTATAAATTGGGTATTTCATAGGAAAAGATTTTGCCATAAGAGCATAAATATTAGCAATTTATTGTCTTGAAAACAGCTCAAAAAAAAATATCGTAAACTCCTGATTTAAAAGCATTAACGCTTAGTTTTTAATAATTAGCCAATTATAATAAGAAGTATTATAATATTTTCGGTTTAATAGAAGAAGGTTGTTAATAACAGTCAATTTCTCCACGCCTAAAGGCGGGAGCTTGAAAAAAAGCTCTAATTGACTA
>CAYNVX010000022.1:0-16009 GCA_964400755.1 uncultured bacterium
CAGAAGGAGTCATAATATGGCAGGTTACCCAAGGTTCATCGATCTGTTTAATTTTTGTAGGATCTGGATAATGTACGGGATTGTCTATAGAAATTACCGATCCGTCTGAAAGTGATAAATTATATACAACACTCGGTGCTGTAGTTATTATATCCAGGTCAAATTCTCTGCTTAAGCGCTCAAAGATAATTTCTAAGTGTAATAGACCTAAAAATCCGCATCTAAATCCAAAGCCTAAAGCTTGCGAGCTTTCCTGTTCAACATGTAGCGCTGAATCATTTAACTGGAGCTTGACAAGAGCATCTCGTAGCTGTTCGAAATCAGATGTATCGACAGGGTAAATTCCGGCAAATACAACAGGTGATATAATCTTAAATCCAGGCAGGGGATTTTTAGCAGGATTCTTTTGATTGGTAATTGTGTCACCAATTTTTATGTCAGCACTATTTTTGATATTGGCTACAATATAGCCTACTTCTCCAGCTTGTAGAGATTCTACAGGTTTTTCATTTGGCAGAAACATACCGGTCTCTAAAATTTCATAGTTCTTGTTGGTTGCCATCATTTTTATCTGGGTACCCTTCCTGATCTCGCCGGATAATATCCGAACATAGACCATAACTCCGCGGTAAGTGTTATAGTGTGAATCAAAAACTAAAGCTTTAAGTGTATCTTCTTCATCTATTTTAGGAGGAGGTACAAGGGTAATAATCTTTTCTAAAATTTCTTCTATTCCAATATTTTTTTTTGCAGAGGTCTTTACAAGATTGTCTATTGGAAGTCCTATAATGTCTTCAATCTGTCTTGCTACTTCATCAGGATCGGCAGCAGGAAGGTCAATTTTGTTCACTACGGGGACTATTTCCAGGTTTTTGTCTATCGCCATTAAAACGTTTGCTAATGTTTGTGCCTGAACCCCTTGTACGGCATCAACTACCAGCAATGCTCCTTCGCAGGCTGATAGTGATCTTGAAACTTCATAAGAAAAATCGACATGACCAGGAGTATCGATAAAATTAATTTGATATTCATTACCGTCTTTAGCTGTATAATACATCGTTACAGGATGGGCTTTAATAGTTATTCCTTTTTCCCTTTCAAGCTCCATATCATCTAAAAACTGTTCCTGCATATCTCTTTTGGAAACGGTATGGGTTAATTCTAAAAGTCTGTCAGCAATTGTTGACTTGCCATGATCTATATGCGCAATTATTGAAAAATTCCTAATAAAATTAATATCGTATTTATACATATATATATTTTCTTTGTTGTAACTAGTTTAAATTATCGAGAAGATCTTTGCAAGATTGCTAAATATTTTTTAAAAAATGAAAGAACTCATTGCAAAGAAATATTTAGGTCTTTACATTTTCTTAACTTTTAGTACAACTATGAGTATTAAAAATGCTGCCGCCTAAAGGTCCAGATGCCATTTTCAATGACTTGCACTATAAAAGACCTCTTGTTAATTTTTCAGAGGATCCAGAAGTCAAGTCAAGCAAGGTTGATTTAAAAGTCAAAGAACTGGCCTTGGATAGGATCTTGACCAGACATATTAAGAAAATTTATGGCAAGCTTGTTGCTACTACAGGAAAAAAGGTTATAGATAATCTTTTCATAGAGCTTTTTGGAAGGCCTGAAAAAGAGAGCTATATTAATGAAAAAAAATTGATTAGCCTTCCCAAAAATTTGAAAAGCCAAGCAGCTCTTAATTTTAATATCCCTATAGGAATAATGGGATATAACTCAAATAATTGGATAAATGCCTTAATTCAGTTCATTATCCATATTCCTTCTCTTCGCAACATGTTTGATTTTACCCCTAAGAGCTTTTATCCTTTTAATCTTTTTATAGACTGTTATGAAAAGGATAAAAGTGAGAGTAGAGCGGTTACTTCTGCAAATAGTGAAATATTGATAGAGTGCCTTTATCGCAAGTTCAATGAAAAATTCTTTTTGAAAAATAGGGGAAGGTTAGACCTTTATAAAATTTTAGCTCTGATTATGGGTGTATTTCACAGTGAATCCCTCTTTGACAGCGCCTATATGGAAGAGCAGCAGTCCCAGCTTTTAGCCCTTCATCCGGATTGGCAGATAATTTGTGATATAAAAAATTCTACTTTTACAATAGAACAGCATATTTCTAATTCTTTAAGCAGATTTAATTCAGTCCCTAAAGAGCTGTTAATAGCTTATAAATGGCTTTCAAATAATAATGGCAAAATTTTCTCAAAGGCAAGAAAACAATTAGTATTATTTAAGAATGGCTTTATTCCAATTTATTATGAGCTCGATAGCTTTATTGAATATCGCTTTGATGGATGGAACGGCGGCAGTTATATAACCTATTTAAAAATAGAGGGTAATTGGTACCAGTGTGATGATATTAGGGTAAAAGCGATAAGATCCAATAATCTGCAGGTTGCTCTTAACAGGGCAATATTATTCCATTATAAATCTATAGCAATTTCTCAAAATAGAATTATTTAAGAATTATTTTGGATAAGTTTTTAAAGTTTCAATGTAATAATTTACTAATTCATGAAGAGAAACATATTGAGGAAAATGAGTAATTGCGAAAGGTCTTTGCAAAGATAGCTCCCAAAATATTCGTTCTATACTTATTTGAATATTATCCGGAGCTGTTCCTCGTTTTATCTGATTATCTATCTCTTCAACAAGAATATATGCCGCTATGAATGTTGCAGTTCTGCCGATGCCTGCACGACAATGAACAGCTATAGTTTGTCTGTCAGATCTTTTTACAGACTGTACTAATGCTAATAATTCTTTTGCATCGTATCCTTTATGGTCCTGCCAATTAGCGGTATAAAAATAATTAATCTGACTATTGCCAAGATTTAAGATTTTTTTATTATTAACAGGATCAATAGATTCTTTTTCTTTCCAATAGCAATAACAGCTTTCGCCTTTGATAGGCTGATTTTCTATAGTAAGCCTAACAATATCGGTAACTGCATATTGATTTAATATTTGATAAAAAATATGACAGTTATTTTCTTGAGGAGCTTCCATTGCTAAAAAAGTATGATTATTAATAGTTATGATAGAAGCATTATAATCAGCATCGACCTTATTATATGAAAAAGTGAGGGGATATTGATAACGAGAAAGTATATCTTTCCAGTTGTCAGCTGGTTTATATTCTTCTTTATAGACCCAAATTGGATTATTTGATGTACATTTTTCAGGATCGACATAATAAACTTTAAGGCGCTCGTTAAATAAATTATCAAATTTATTTTTTAGTTCTTCAACGGTCCAATCTTTTTTCCATAAGTCAAATTTTTTCTTTTCTGAAAAGAGATCCCATTTTTTTTTAAATTCATTTTTAGAGCTTTGAATTTTCTGATCTGTAACTCTAATAGTAGAAGGTATTTCAGAAGCTTCTATAGAAGCGTTTATTATCGAAATTTTTAATATTAGACTAATAAAAAGAATAGAGAATTTTTTCATAAAAAGCCCTTTTATAAGGCAATAAATTATATAAAGGATACAAGTTTAGGGCAATAAAAAAGCCCGCTAAAAATAGCGGGCTAATAAGTTTTCGAAATAGTCAAAAAAAGTCTTAGCTTACAACAGCCTCTTCATTTTCAACTTTGTTTGCTTTAACAGCTTGTTCTTCAAGTTTCATAGATTCTTCAAGCGCGCTGTTTTTTTGATTGAAAAGCTTGCTTAAAGAGCTAGCTGACATGATCCATCCAGCTACGATCAATAGAACAACTCCGCCAGCATATGGCGCAATACCTGCTATTCCACCGCACATGATGATTAGACCTTGTTGTAATAAAGAGCCGCCTGATTTACCAAGTCTTGCTCCTACTACATCAATAGCTGCTTTTCCTTTAAATTTAGATTCTTGATCTAAAGGAATGTATGCCATTTCTTTAGTTGGATCAAAGAAAGTATATTTGAAGGATTTACTTAAGATATTTTGAAGAGCTCCAAGAAGCACGATTACCATTAATGGAGAGAATAGTGCAAATGTTGGAAGTTTGTCTTTAAATATTACAAGACCTAAGAATGAAAGGCCTGTTAGCGCCACTGTAACCGGTGTAATAAGTGCAGTTACTCTCCATCCGAATTTTCTTATAATGTTTCCACCTAAGAACATTGTTGTGAAAACTGTTATAATACCGGTAACTAAGGAGAATCCGCCCATAAAGGCTAAATAGTCGTTAGAGTTAGGATATTGAAGTTTTAACTGATGCTTCCAGGTTACTTCAATCAAGTTGATTGCAATACCGTAAGCTATAACTATAACTGCTAATAGTCCTAAATATTTTGATTTTAATAAGAACTTGAAGCTTTCTTTCATAGAAAGTTTTGGCTTAGATTTTTTAGAAGCCTTTTGTTCTTCAGGGCTATAAAAGCGAGCATCTGTCAAAACATTTTTATTAATATAATAATAACATGCGATAACGATAAGTCCTGAAGCTACTACTAATAACATTAATTTGTTGATAGTAGCACCCCATGGGTCAATGTTTATTGCAGTTGCAGCTAATCTTTTTGGTAGGTTAGCAAAGTATCTGATTGTAGGTCCTGAGACTATTAAAGCGATGTTAGCACCTGTTAAGAATAGAGCATAGAAACGCTTAGCTTCTTTAACTCTTGTGATGTCGTTAGCAAATCCCCAGAAAAGAAGAGATAGTACAACGCTGCCCCAAAGTTCAGATAGAACATAAAATAATGAGAATGTCCAGTTTCTGATAATTGCAATTAAGCCTTTAAAGCCAGCTGGTAGAATTGTTTGCAGTGTATCTGCAAAAGCTTGTGGATGTAAATGTTCTTTTGCCGGATAAAATACCAGTGCGAATAATGCAAAGAATATTAAGAAGGGGGCTATTGTTGCATAAAATAGAGCAGGCTTGCTTAATTTATTACTTAATTTAGCATAAATAAGCATAAATGTCACAGCTCCAGGAAGTACTCCCCAGAATTTTAAAAATGGAATAATTTCTGCTCCTGATCCGCCAGCAGTTACAACTAGAGCATCTTTCATATCCCTTAAAATTGTATAGTTGAAAGAAATACAAAAGAACATCAATAGCATCGGAAGAAGTTTCTTTAGCTCAAAGTTATATATAGGCCAAAGAAGCGATCTCGCTTTACCAAACTCTTTTTTCGTTTCACTCATGATAGTGTCCTTATAGTTTATAAAAATTGTTTAAAAAGGTTTTTCCTATTTTAATGTTAAATATTATAAGGCATTTTATATAAAAATCAATAAGAAAAATAGACTTTATAAAGGTGTTTAAGGCCTATTTAATAAATAATTTAAATTTTTTTATAATAAAAAAAACCTTTGAGGGGATCTCAAAGGTTTTATAATAAAGTAAAGGTTTTATTAGAACTTTAAAGAGGAATTTTCAAAAGCTGAAATTAATTCTTGCTGAGCATTGATTGACTCAACATAACCATTCCAAAGCTCATGATCTACTTTGTTATGTCTGAGAGACTGTATAAGTTCTCTTTTATAAGATGCTAAAGATTTTTTTGGTGATAAAACTGAAATAATTTCTTTATCGCCAGCTAGTCTAGCAATGTTAAGCATTCTTTCTAATTGAATTTTTGTAAATGTAAGTTGGTCTCTACGTTTTCTTGAACCCCTTGGCGCTCTTGACTTTGGCTGTACTACAAGCGGTCTGTCCGCTTTGATAATAAATTCTTGAATCAGTGAAGAAAGCTCTACAGGATTTTTCTTTTTCATTTTTTTTAAGGTAAAATGATGGATATATCCACCTGAAGTTATTGGAAGATATTTACACAATTCATTTTCTTTTTTTGCACCCAACTTTTTTATTGCTTTTGAAATAACTTCTTCTAATTCTTTAAGACCTTTTTGTTTTTGTCCTAAATTATCGCTCATTGTTTCCTTCCTATGATTAATGTTATTTTGGGATAGTTAATAATTACTATCCGTTTATAAATTTTTTGAAAAAACATAATTTATAACTAATTTATGTTTTACTGCAAATAATTTTTCTCAACAATTACAGTTTTTTTTATTAATGACATTATATAAACGTATTATATTAATAGCAACATTTAATGTATTTTATATGGAGTTTCGGGATTGTTAATGTAAAAATAGAAGAGTAATTATTACTTTTGTTTTTCCAATTTATATTTAATTTTATTTTTGTCTGAATAAACGGTCATAATGTGATTGTCAGGCACTTCAAAATAATGATTGCCCTTGAATTCAATATTTTCAGCATAAAATATTGAATTGCCATGTAAAACTATTTTGAAGAATTGAGACCTTTTAATTTTATTTTGCCAAAAGATATTATTTGCTTTTCTGTTTATGCCATTATTTAAAATTTTTACATTATGCAAGAAACATTTAGGAAAATAAAAATTATCGGTTTTTCCAACCTGGTCTTTAATTAATTTAGCTTTGATAATCAAACTTCCATTCAAGTGAAGATTTTCTATAAAAGCTTCAGCTATTTCTAGATCCATTTCCGAGAATAGCTTGATTTCTCCGCTTTTAATTTTTTTAGAAATTATTGAATAGGTAGGTCCTAGCATTGGACTTATAGAACAAACAAAGGAAGGTCCATTTTGAACATAGTCCTCTTCATTTGGTAATGGGGGGAGTTTCATGTTGCAGTAATTTGTCAGAAGGTCATGATAATTGGAAAGGACATCATAATAACATCCAAGAGGAGTTTCTAAAATTGATTTTTGAGCAATAAAGGACTTTTTAGTAACAGATATTGTTTTTTTTCTTTGGTTGTATGTAATGAAGGTTTTTAAATCGTTTTGCTTAAGATTATTTATAGGATTTTTCTGAAAATCTGTTAAATAGTCAGCGATATTTTGCATCATGACTTCCAATCTTCCGCAAATGGTCTGGTGTATATTTCCGTTTAGGTCTTTATAAAAGCCTTTATTTTTAAGGTTGATAATGATTCCAGGAAGAGGGCATTTTTTTGATGCAGCCTGAACTTCTTTTAAATCTAAAAATAGAATATTTGTGTTGGATGGAAATTTTGAATAGAGGCTATTTTCTTCGATTGGTGCATCTTTTATGTCCCATTTTTTAAAATCGGTATATTCAATATTTGTGAAGCCGTATTGGAATCCATCTTCTTGTTTAATTTCTCTTAAGACATTAACCCCTTCAGCAGATTTTACCCTTCTTGGACAGGCTGCAAAACCAAAAGCCTTATTATATTTGATTCCATAACCAATTAAGGCTAGGATGCCATAATCGGTTGCTGCAACAGGATTATTAATCTGTCTGAGTACTGCTTTTTTCCTTCCATGTTTTTTTAGCCAGTCAAAAGCATTGGCGTCATCCATCAGTTTCCAGATAACACCATGTCCGCCGGGTTTTAATGCCAAGGACAATGGTTTATTTAAAACCCAGCTACCTTCCTGTGATATCACAGGAACGGAGAGTTGCTTAATAAATAAAAAGCTCTCTTTGGGACGGTTAAACCAATTATGATCTTCTAATAGCTTTAATAAAAGCTTGTGATTGCTTTTCGCTTCTGATGTCATTATTACAATGGGAGTTATAATATATTTATTATAAAGCTTATAATAAAGGTATTCATAAGCTTGAAGGTCTCTAATTAGGCCTTCGATAAGAGTTCTTCCCATGAATTTTAGTTTAGCGGTCGGAAGTGGAAAATGGGTTTTAGGATCAATAAGTCCTAGTCTATCTCCCGCTCCGCCCATAGGAAAGATCATAGCTATTTCCGGTAAATTCTTTATGCCGGTTTCAATGAGTTCTTTGACATAGGGAGTTTCTTCTCTAACATCTAAATATTCCGGATGATGAAATTTAACATCTGTTCTATTTAAGGAGCTATTTTTTTCATCGAGCAATTTAAGAAAAAAAAGATGGTAGCCGATGATTCCGCCAATGGGTTGATAGAAATCTTCGAGTGGAACGAGATCATTTGCCATCTTTTCTAAAAGTTTTTTTTCATTAGTGGTTTTTTGGGGGACTTCTAATATTATTTCCTGGCCTAAAACAATTAAAGATTTTAGGGCGAATTGTTGAGATTTATTAAATGAATTTATTATAGATGCCAGCTTTTCATTTTTTAATAAAAAATTCTTTACAATGGGCAGAGCATCTATAATAGCTAACTTTTCTTTTATAGACTTGTTCTTGAGCTTTTCTAAAAGATCTGGATATTCAATCGGCATATTCAATTAGTTTCTTGCATCATCTTAGCTAAAGTTATTAAAAATAGAGATTAATTTGAAGCCTTTTAGTTATTTGACTTTTTGTTAAATGGAATGCTATCTTTTTTGTTTAAGAAATTTGGAATGCTTTTTCATGAAAAAAATAGCCATATTGGGCTCAACAGGCTCTGTTGGAAGATCGACATTAAAGGTGATTTCTGAAAATAGAGAAAAATTTACTGTAGAAGCTCTTTCAGCAAAATCTAATATTGATCTTTTGGAAAAACAGGCTAATGAATTTTCTCCGAAAATTATAGCTGTTTATGATGACGAAAAGGCAATTTTACTAAGAAAGAGACTTCCTAATATTAAAGTTGTTTCCGGTCTTGGCGGGCTAAATGAAATTGCAACATACAATGATGTAGATTTTGTGATGTCCTCAATCAGCGGAAGCATTGGGCTTATTCCTACAATTGAAGCAATTAAAGCTAAAAAAACGATTGGACTGGCTAACAAGGAAGTTATGGTCTCCGCTGGGGATTTGGTAAATAAGCTGCTTAAAGAAAATAAGGTTGATCTAATTCCCGTTGACAGTGAGCATAGTGCTATTTTTCAATGTCTAAAAAATGAAGATGTAAAAAACGTCGAGAGAATAATATTAACAGCTTCCGGAGGTCCTTTTTGGAATTATCCAATAGATAGATTGGAAAAGATTACTTTAGAAGAAGCTCTTTGCCATCCCACTTATTCAATGGGATCTAAGATCACTATTGATTCTTCGACTTTAATGAATAAGGGATTAGAAGTGATTGAAGCCTATCATTTATTTAAAATTGAAAAAGAAAAGATTGATATTGTTATTCATCCTCAAAGTATTATTCATAGTTTAGTTGAATTTATAGATGGTTCGATGCTGTCGCAAATGGCAGAGCCGAATATGCAGATACCTATTCATTATGCACTTTGTTATCCAAAAAGAGAAAAAGGCAATATTGCTAGATTTGATTTTACAAAAAATTCAACATTATCTTTTTATCCTCCTGATAAAGAAAAGTTTTTATGTTTAAAAATTGCCCTGCAAGCTTTAAAAGAAGGAAGAAGCCTTCCCTGTTTTATGAATGCTGCCAATGAAGTATTGGTAGAAAGGTTTTTAAAACAGGAGATAAGCTGGATAGATATTTCTAAAAAATTAAAAAAATTAATCTCTTTTCATAGCCCTCAAAATATGTTAGATTTAGATACTGTTTTAGAGGTAGACAAACAAGCAAGAGAACAAGCGAAAGTATTATGACAAATATTCTATATATAATTTTAGCATTATTAGGACTTGGATTTTTAGTTTTTATTCACGAACTGGGACATTACTTTGCTGCGAAAAGAGTCGGAATGAAAATTGAGACTTTTTCTATTGGTTTTGGCAAACCTATATTCAGCTGGATGAGAGGTAAGGTTAAATGGCAGATTGGTTTTTTACCTTTTGGCGGATTTGTAAAAATTGCAGGTATGCAAAATGAAAAAGGAAAAGAGCCACATGAAATAAAAAATGGTTTTTTTGGAAAAAAACCATTTCAAAGGATCAAAGTCTCTTTTATGGGACCATTTGTTAATATTGTTTTTGCTTTTGTAGCCTTTACAATAATTTGGGTCTCTGGCGGAAGGAACAAACCTTTTCATGAAGTTACTCATAGAATAGGATATGTTGATACAGAATCTTCTCTTTATGAATTTGGAATTAGACCGGGTGATGAGATCGTCGAATATGATGGTAGAAAATATAACAATTTTAAAGATTTGATCTATGCTTCCGTTCTAGATGATGATAAAACCCAGATCAAGGGTTATAAGATAAATTATCTAAAAAATTTAAAAACTCCTTTTGATTATACATTGAATAATTATGCTGCACCCTATTTTGGAAAAGAAGGTTTATCAACTATTGGAGTGTTAGCTCCTGCTAGTTATTCAATATATTTTAATCTTGCTAATTCATTTGTAAGCCCAATCATGAAAGATAGCGGTATTGAATATGGAGACAGAATAGTTTGGGCTGACGGCGATCTTATTTTTTCAAATGCTCAGTTAAACTCAATTATAAATGATGAAATTGTATTAATTACTATTCAAAGGGGTAATCTAGCTCTTCAATCTAAGCTTCCTCTATTTTCCATATCTGAATTTAATCTTGAAAAATATGAAAAAGAAGAGATAGATGACTGGAGGCATGAAGGAAAAATTTTTTCCAGAACTGATAATTTTAAATTCATTCCATATTTATTCAATGAAGACGGTGTAATAGAAAAAGAACTGCAGTTTATTGAAGAGGATTCAAAAGAACAGCTTACAAGAGGCTCTTATATTCTTAATTTGCAGCCAGGTGATAAGATCATAGCTGTTGCAAATGAAAAAGTTAATTCCGGTCTAGAGATCCTCAATAAACTGCAAAAGAGAAAAGCTGTTATTATAGTTCAAAGAGATCCTAGAATATTAAAAGTAGTTTCTTGGAAAAGTGCCGACAAAGAATTTGATGAATATATAAACATGCAGGAACTTTACGCTATGATCTCGTCTATAGGTGTAGAAAATAAGAATGCTATAAATAATTTACATCTTTTAAATCCAATAGAGTTAAAAACCTTAAATGAGCAAAAAGAATTTAAAGAGAGTTTCTTTGCGGAAGAAATTAAGTCATATCAAAATAAGATTGAAAAAATAAAAGATCCTAATAAAAAAGAAGCAGCTCTTAAAAATTTAGAAGCTTATGAAAATAATCGTTATCTTGGAATAGGTCTAAAAGATAGGGATGTAAAATATAACCCAAGTCCTCTTGTTGTCTTTTCAGATGTTTTTCAAGAGATCTGCCGTACTTTTACATCTTTAGTGACAGGGTATTTAAGTCCTAAGTATATGGCAGGGCCAATCGGCATTATGCAAATAGTGCATCATAGTTGGAGCCTCGGCTTTTTGGAAGGGCTCTTTTGGTTAGGTGTTATTAGCTTGAATTTAGGTGTAATTAACCTTCTTCCTATCCCTCCTTTTGATGGAGGCCATATTGTGCTGTCAGGAATAGAAATGATTACTAAAAAGCCTATTAAATCTAAAACAATGGATAAATTAATTATTCCAATAATTGTTTTAATTATAGGTGCTTTTATATTTATAACTTTTCATGATTTAAAAAGGCTTTTATCAAGTTTTTTTTAAGAACTGATAACGCTTCTTAAATGAGATCTAATGAAGGATATGATTTTTGAAAAGAATGTCCTTTCTAGAAATGATCTCACTAAAAATTTGTGGTATTCTTCAATTGCAGGCTTTTGTCTTTTATTGATCGAAATAACAGGTCTATATTTTTTTACATAGGCGATAGCTTCATCTGGAGTAAGGTTCAATTGTTTCATTATATGGCAAATCAGCACCGTTGCGCTTCTTCCTCTTCCTGCTTTGCAATGAATATAGGTCTTTCCTTCTTGATTTTTTCTAGATTCTAGAAATTTAACACCTTTTTTGATGTTTTCTTGCGAAACAGGATTAAAATCTTCTGCCATTAACAGTAAGTTTATAATTTTCTGTTCTTCCCAATCTTTGCTGGTTGCCGGTTCGCAGATTATGCTTTTTTCTCTTTCAAAAGGTTCATTTAAAGATAGAACTGCTGTTACTTCTATATCGTTTAATTTATTAATATCAGATTTTTTTGGCAGAGCGCCTAAGATAATATTTCCAATTTTTTTCGTATCTTCGCCTGTTATTTCATTCCACCAGGGGTATTTGTTCGGTGCGATCAATGTGATAGATCTGGTATAAGCAAATGAAAATACATATCTTATATAGCGCCAGCTCAAAGATATAGCCTCTATAGCTGAATCCAGCCATTTTGGCAGAGCAGCTTGATTATTTGTAGCTCTCTGATCTATAATGAGCGGCTTTGAATCTGATCTTGTAACGGACTTAGTCATAATATTTTAAATCATGGTTAATTATTAGTTATATTGTAACATATTTATAATTATATTATCTATAATTATTTAATCTTCATAAAATGTTAAGAATAAGGGATATAGAGATTATTAATTATTATTTTAATATGTTTTTTATTAATTAATTAGTTATAATTTGTTCTAATTAATAATTGTTTTTATGATAAATAAAGGGGAAGCATGTCTGTTGAGTCAACAACATCAATTTTAAATCTTGCTAGAGAAGCCTATAGAAGAGAAAAAAGAGACTATTTTGATGGATTGCTCTCTATTCCTTTAGAAAGATGTAATCAGCTTCTTGCAGAAAGAACTCATCTTTTGGCAGTTAAGGTTATTAAGGTTATGGAGTTAAACTTTAAAACTCTGGTATTAGAAATAGATAATATTGAGAAAAAAATCGTTCAATTAGATTGTTCTCAACAAGATCAAAAACAAGTGCTTGCTAAGAAGATAGAATCTTTAAAAAAACAATTAAATCCTTTCGATATTTCTTCTAAAGAACTCCTTATTGAAGTTCTAGATGGCGTGGTGGAGATTGATTCTATAACTCATTATGATTCAATATTTAAAATGCTTTTTTTTATTGCAACTGCAAAAAACTTTAATCAAATTGATAAAGAAGAGATTAAAAAGTTATCAGAAAATTTTTATTTTCCTGAATTTAAGGCAATTTTAAGAGTTTAAATCTTTAATTATTAATATTTATGCATGAGTTAATGCATAAGAAGTAGAGTTAAAGTACCTTTCTTTTTCTTGTTCAAAACAATAATGGTTTATTGCTTGAGCAAATAAAATAGTTATGATAATTCCTAATCCTGTAAATAGAGGGATATTCGGATTTGTTTTAGGCAAAAGTTTTGAAGCGGGATATATATATTGTAATGAGCCAATTATAAAAAATGTTGTCCCTATTGTTATAAATATATTTCTAACGCAAAGCCATTTTTGTGAGCATGGATTATCAGGAATTTCTCTATAATCCTCTAGTTTATGTATATGTTTTAGAGATTCAATAGGCATAGTTACCTCGCAATATTCTAAATTATTTTATATATAAAAAAATAATCTCACCTTTATTGCAAGAATAAATCTGATTTTTTTTAAGATATTACGTAATATTTTTTGAAAAAAAATATAGAGGGCTTTGTGAGATTCTTTTTATTTTTAATAATTCCAATTTTTCTTTTTTCAAAGGATTTATCAGAGTCTATTGTAAGTGAAATGAGCCTAGATGAAAAAATCGGACAGTTATTTATTATTCCTGTTTCTCCTATAAGAGATGAAGAGCATCGTAAAGTTTTAAAAGAGATAATAAACCAATATCATATTGGAGGTCTGATTGTTAAACAGTCTGATCCCAACTCCCAGATTGAATGTTTAAATTATCTCCAAAGAGAATGTAAGCTTCCTTTAATTGTCATGGCTGATGCTGAATGGGGATTAGGTATGAGGATGTCAAATGTCATCTCATATCCTCAAAATATCTATTTGGGAAAGTTAGAAAATAATCAGCTCATATATGATTTGGGAAAGGAAATTGCAAGACAGTTAAAACTTGTTGGCGTTCATCTTAATTTAGCTCCGGTTGTTGATGTAAACAGCAATCCTTCTAATCCTGTTATTAAGTCTAGATCTTTTTCTGCTGATCCAGAAGTTGTATCTGAGAAGGCCAGTTATTTTGTTAAAGGTCAAAATAGTGAAAATATCCTATCTTGTGCTAAACATTTCCCCGGACATGGGGATACTGAAGTGGATTCTCATAGAGGCTTGCCAATAATTAAACAGGATAGGAAAAGACTTGATAATATTGAATTAAAGCCTTACGCAAGATTAATTTCAGAAGGGATAGATTCTATCATGACTGCCCATATTTTATTTCCTTTATTATCTGACTTGCCTGCTACTATGTCAAAAGAGGTTATCCAGGGGCTTTTAAGAGATGACATGCATTTTAAGGGGATTATTATTAGCGATGCTCTCAATATGAAGGCCTTGACTGAGCACTATTCAATTGAAGAGATAGCTCTAAAGTCTCATATGGCTGGAGTCGATCTTTTGCTTTATGGGGCCCATAAATATGAAGATATTGACGATATCCTGTTAAATCATATCCCAAGAGCTTTTAAGGCTATTAAAAAAGCTTATGAAGAGAAACTGTTAGAAGAAAAGAAATTAGATGAGCATCTTTTAAGAATATTAAAGGCTAAAGAAAAGTTAACTCTTTTCAAAAATAGGTTTGTTGAAGAGTTTGATGAAGAAAAGCTTAATTCTAAAAATGCCTATGATTTGCAGGATAAGATAGAAAAAGCAATTGTAAATTAATTTTTTTAGATGCTTTTTTTTCATTTAGAATAAGCTTTAGTCGTTAACTATTTAAGGTTAGTTATTTAATATATAATGTGTGAGTTGTAATTAATTGCAAATTAAGCTTGTTTTGTTTATAATGATTACAAAACTAAAACGGGCATAACAATTTATGACAGCAGCAAGTATTTCGATAAATATGGGAGGGGCTGCATTTCACCCTTATAATGAATCTCGCTTTGTATGTGAGCATATTGTTCAAACTATTGTAAACAGAGCTTTGGGTTCTGTAGAAAGTCAGCAAAGGGAAAGGATAAGATCTTTAAGCTCTCCTTTGACACCAGTGAATGAAATTGTTTTTCCGGAGTCATCAAAAGGGTTAATGGTAAAATTACGAGAGTTAAGTATATCTAATAGAGAATTTCCTATAACTGAACATCAAAAAAGAGAGATACATCAAGAAGTTAATAATTTAATGAGAGGTGCTTCTGATTTAGATCTTTTGCTTTTAATGAAAATAATTGCTCAAAATACAACATCTATTTCATTAGAAATGTTTGTTATTGTTTTACAACAATTGAAATTGCAACATCCCGAGTTAAATGAATATTTACTTGGAAAGGATCCTATCTTAACGGTTAAATCTGTAGATAAATTGATAGAAATTTTTGAAAATCAATTTGGTTTTGAAAAAGGGATTATAACTACTCAAAGTGAACAGGATATTCCTGAATTAATAAATGAAAATATGCAATCTTTAGAAGATTGTGTAAAAGGCTGGATCGTTTATAATCCTGATCCGGAAGATCCTCATTTAGTCTCTTTATTTTTTCAAAAAAAAGAAAATCAGTGCAGCGTTTTCATTTGTAATTCAGTAGGTCACAATATTCATTTTTATGCATTTCAACCATTAATTTTAAAAACGATCATAGAGAAAGCCTATAAATTTCCTGATTTTTTAAATTTAAAAATTTATTCCTATAAGTGCACCAGACAAAATGATGGCGTTAGTTGCCCTGTTTTTTCACTTTTAGATCTAAAAAATATCTATGAAGGCTCTCAAAAGGGAAGAGATATTTTCGAATTTTTACAGTCAAATGGAAATCCTAAAAACATCATGCCTAAAATACAGGATGATTCAGACTTACAGCTTTACGAGGTAGATAAACTACCTCCTGACATGATGAAAGCAACTCAATCTTATAACCAACTTAAATTTTATCGTATTGCATCGCCAACATTTAATCACATCCCTGTTAGTTTTATTAGAATGTCACCAGCAGGTAAAATGTTACATGTTATTCAAGATGAGGACCTTCTAGAAAGAAAACTTCAATGTTATCAATGTGTTGTAGCCTCTGACGGAACCAGACGTAACAAATATATAGAAAGAAAAAGACTCGATTGGATAGTACTGGTAATTAGTAATCTTTTCTCATCTGAACAATAAAAAAAACGGCAGAAAAATCTGCCGTTTTTGGTTTTTTATGGAGAATATATAGAAATATTATTTCTTTTCATCATCTAGGACTTCTACTTCAGCTTCTTCAATATCA
>CAYNVX010000023.1:0-11676 GCA_964400755.1 uncultured bacterium
AAATTTTGACTTATTAACAAAAAATTAGCTAGACTTTTGCAAGAGGCTCATAAGTATATATTTATATAAAGTTTTAAAAATTCAAAGTTTTTTAATTAAAAAAAACAATTCATTTATTATTATCAGGTTTTACGGCCCGATTAAAGGGCCCGGGAATATTTATGAAGAAAATCTCTTTTATCTTTTTTAGTTTACTCTTTGCTATCGGATTAGTTGCATCAGAAAACTATGAAAGGATGGCGCCTAATGAGCCGGAAGAGAAGCCTGGCAAGATAATTTTACCTGAAATGGAAAAGCCTGAAGATTCCAAAGATGGGGATAAGGTTTTAATCAAAGAGCTAAAAAGGCTTGTTTTTCAAAAAGAATTCGAATTTGTTTCATATCATGAAGATCAACATATAGTAATTGAAGATATAGAAGTGCCTGATGAAGAAGCTTTTGAAGAAAAAATGTCTAAGTTCATCGACAAGCCGGTATCATTAAACAAGCTTCAGGAAATAAAATTTACAGTTATAAAATATTATCGTTCTCACAATATTCCTTTAGTAGGAGTTAGAATTCCAGTTGGTCAGGATATTTCATCAGGTGAAGTTCACATAATTATTTCCAGGGCAAGGCTTGGAGAGGTTAAGGTTCACGGCAATAAACATTTTTCATCCAAATGGCTAAAAAAGCAGATTAGGACAAAACCTGGAAAAATAATTGAAACGAACAAGGTTTTGGAAGATTTGGAATGGTTAAATGATAATCCATTTAGGTCGGTAAATGTTGTTTATGAAAAAGGGGAGAATATCAGAGAAACTAATATTGATTTGGAAGTTCAGGACAAATTCCCTTATAGGATTTATGCGGGCTATGAAAATTCTGGATTTAATGTTGCGGGGCCATCTCGTTGGATGGCAGGTATAAATTGCGGCAATCTTTTTAATATTGAACATCAATTTAATTTTCAATTTATGACAGCATCCAATATCAATCATTGGTGGGGGGTAGCTGGAAATTACATTGCACCTCTTCCATGGCGCAACATTTTAAAAATATATGGTACTTATTCTATGGCCAAGCCTCAGTTGGAGCAATATCAGGATTTAAGAGGTAAGGGGTGGTATCTTGGCTCTCGTTATGAGATACCTTTACCGATTTTAAGAAAGCTTAGTCATGATTTTATTATTGGATATGATTTTAAAAGTACCAACAACTTCTTAACTTTTGCAGAGAACTTGATCTATGACCATTATATGGACATTTCCCAATTCTTATTAAAATATCAAGGCACGGCAGATGATAAATGGGGCTATACTTCATTTGAATTTTCATTTTTTTACAGTCCCGGGAATATGACAAAAAACAATAGTACAACAGATTTTGATTTAGAAAGACCGGGGGCAAAGGCTAATTATTTTTATGGGCAATTTGATTTAGAAAGGATAACAAAGCTGCCGAAGAAATTTACATGGATATTAAATTTCTTGTTTCAATTATCTGATAGAAAGTTACTTCCTAGTGAACAGCTCTCTTTAGGCGGCTATTTAAGTGTTAGGGGCTATCTGGAAAATGAAGTGAGTGGCGATAAAGGATTTTTACTTAAAAATGAGATTCGCTTCCCTCCGATTCATTTTCATATAAAAAAGCTTGAAAATGAATTGCAGTTTTTGGGATTTATAGATTTAGGTGTAGTAACTGACGTAGACCAGAACATACTAACTAAAAATTCAGCTTTCTTATTATCTATAGGACCTGGGCTTAGATATAAGATGAATGAAAACATAAGCGTTAGAGTAGATTATGGATGGAGGCTTAAAGATATACATGGAAGATTATTTGGCGCCTCTGAAGAGTCTAGGTTTCACGTTGGGGTAATAGCGGCATATTAAAAAGATGAAAAAAATATTTTTGGGAATAATATCAATTTTAGTTTTATCTAATGGATTTAGTAATCCATCTGGAGAAAAAGTAGTTTCTGGAAAGGTTCAGGTCCAAAAGCTTGATAAAGAGATGATTATATCTTTAACCTCGCAAAAAGGGATAATCAACTGGCAGGATTTTTCTATTAATCTGGATGAGATCACCAAAATAAATTTTAATGTAGAAAATGGAGCTGTTTTAAATAGGGTTATATCATCCAATCCTTCTCAAATTTTTGGCCGTCTTGAATCTAATGGAAAAGTATATTTGATCAATCAGAATGGAATATTAGTAGGAAAAAGCGGAGTTATAGACACTAAAGGGTTTATCGCTTCAACCTTAAATGTCAGCGATGAAGATTTTTTAGCGGACAAAAAAATCAAATTTTATGGAGATTCTCCATCCAGGATAGAAAATCAGGGAAAGATTATCTGTTCTGATTCTGATATCTATATCATATCTAGAGAAATCGTAAATAGCGGTGAGATGATAGCTAAAAATGGGAAGGTCAATTTAATAGGAGCTACCGAAGTTCTTTTATTAGAACAAGAAAACAACAAAGTTGCGATAAGGGCAAGTGGTGAAGGAACAGTTGTTAATGAAGGTTATATAGAAGCGATTGAGGCAGAAATTAAGTCTCAAGGCGGAAATATTTATTCTTTAGCTATTAATCAGTCAGGAATTATCGATGCAAGAGGAGCAATAGAAAAAGAAGGGAGAGTAATATTAACCGCTGAAGAAGGAGTCCTTTTTGTTAGCGGCGATATTTTTTCTGATGATATTCAAGTTTTTGCTAAACATATTCATATTGATGATGGGGTCTTATTAGATGTCTCTAATGATGTCGGTGGAGGTTTAATCAATATTGGAGGTGACACTACCTTATATACTTATATAAATGAGATGGCATATTTAAAAGCTGACTCTAACAAATCAGAAAATGGCGGCGATATTTCCATAAGAGCTAAAAATATAAGTTTTAAAGGTAACATAAGCGTTCAGGCTTTGGGAGATAGTGGTGATGGCGGAAAAGTTGAGCTGATTGCTGAAGATAGCCTTATTTCAAAAGGGTTGATTGATGCCAGATCAATATTTGGAAAGTCAGGAAATACAGTTATTCAATCTGATGAAATAAAAATCAAACATTATGATTTTTCAGACGATCTGTCAGATGCTTTTATAAATGATCAGTTAAAACTCAGCAATCTTGAAATTATATCTAACAGCGAAGAAAAGAGCTTAATTTTAGAGGGCAAAGTTAATATTGAATGGGATGAAACACACTCCTTGATATTGAACGCAAAAAAAAATGTAGTTCTTTCTAGTGATACAAAAATATTAAGCAAAAGCTCTGAAAGTTTATTATCTTTAGCTATATATTCGGGATCTTCCAATGGCAACTATACCGGAATTATAATAGAAGAAGGGTCGTTATTATCAATAAATGGCGGTGATATCCTATTGAAAGGATATGGAGGAAATATCCTCAATGAGAATTACGGGATACTTTTAAAAGGAGAAATATATTCTTGTGGAAGCGGAAATATTAAACTTTATGGAAATACGGGAAAAGCTGAAAGCGATAACTGCGGAATATATATTAAGGGTGGGAAGATAAATTCTTTAAGCGGCGATATTGAGCTGTTCGGAAATAGTTTGGCAACACAAGAATTTAACCATGGCATCTATTTTGATAAGGCTCAAGTTTCAGCTACAGGAAATATTTTGATCAATGGAAATGGAGGAGGGACAAACTCTTCCGGAGTATATTTTGACAGATGTCAAATTGCGACAATAGAAAGAGGAAAAATAGAAATATTAGGAGAGCATGCAGGCTCTTCGGGGATATTTATATCGCCGGATGCTTCGATTAGATCGATAGATCTTCTTTCCATAGTTGGAAATGACACTATTTACTCATATGGTGATATAGGATCAAAGGCGCAAGTAGATATATCAATTGGAAGAAATGATAATGGAAGGCTGGTTTTAAAAAGGAAGATTGATTCTAGTGAGGTAAATATTGTAGGGGGAGATTTTAACGACACTTTTTATATTGATTGTGAGCTGAGCGGTTATTTAGATGGGAAAAATGGTGATAATATTCTTATTGGAAGAGATTTTTTTAATACATTTGAGGTTTTAGATAAAAACAGCGGACAATTGAATAAAAAATTATATTTTAAAAATATCCACCATTTAAAAGGGTCGCATTATAATGATGATTTATTTGTTTTTTATCCCCAAGCTTCTATTGGATCAATTGATGGGAGGGGAGGGGTAAATAGTTTATCTGGACCTAATATTGATAATGAATGGACTATTAGCAAGATAAATAGCGGCTCATTAAAAGGGATAGCTGACTTTAGCAACATTCAGAATTTGAATGGAGGCGATAATGTTGATAATTTCCTTTTTGAAAATAATGGTGAGATTACCGGTATCTTAAATGGCGGAGCTGGTTATAGCGTTGTAGATTTTTCAAATGTTGAAAGATCAATATCAATTGATCTGCATAAGATTACTAATGTTCATAAGATTATTGGCGGAAAGTCAGAAGACATTCTAATTGGTCCTGAGATGCCAAGCAGATGGGTGATAAACGAGCATAATAGCGGTGAGATAGGAGCGATAGAATTTTATAATATCGAAAATATTTTAAGCGGCGATCAGAATGATACTTTTTATATTAAAGAGAACGGATCTCTTGACGGGTTAATAGATGGTAATAAAGGAATAAATTATTTATATGCTCCTGATCATAAGAACATTTGGCATCTAACAGGAAGAAATGAAGGGTATATTGAGGGAATAGTACGGTATAGAAATATACAAAACTTATTTGGCGGAAAAAAACAAGACCTCTTTATTTTTGCCAATAATGCATCAATTGATGGAAGGATAGATGGCTTTTCTGCAAGCGGTAATGTTTTAGATTATTCTGATTATCTATCTTCTGTAATTATCGATTTATATAAAATCGATAATATTCAAGAGATAATCGGAGGACAAGGCCAAGATAGTATATTAAGCCGTGATGTAAACAATACTTGGATCTTATTTGGCGAGAATATGGGTGAATTGGAAGGCGTGTTGTCATTTTCCAACATTGAAAATATTGTAGGCGGCAAATCAGATGATATATTTATGATATTTGAAGATGCAAGGCTTTCAGGAAAGGTAGAGGGTAAAGGTGGAAACAACATTATTATCGGTGGAAATATCAATAATGTTTGGCAGATAACCGAAGAAAATGGGGGAAATGTTAATAATGCTGTAGCCTTTTCTAATGTTCAGAATATTTTGGGAGGGACCAAAAAAGATCATTTCCAATTTTTTGATAATGGAAAAATAACCGGACTGATCGATGGGACAACGATGAAAAACAATATAATTGATTTTTCACAATCTTCCCATTCTGTAGTAATCGATCTCAATAATTATATAAATATCCAAACTGTAATTGGAAGTAATACGAATGATACTCTAGTTGGAAAAAATGTTCATAATGTTTGGGAAATTAAAGGAGAGAATAGAGGGAATATTGGAGATATAAATTTTCAAGACATTAGAAATTTAAAAGGTGGCGAACTTACTGATGTTTTTGTTATTTATGAAGAGGCGAGCATTGGAAAGATAGATGGCGGCAATTCAAGCAATGTGTCAAATGTTATAGACTATTCAAGCTGTTATAAGCCAATTACAGCGGAAATTCTCTATGGAAGATCAGAAAAAACAGAAGGTATCTCGAATATAGAAACAATAGTTCTTCCAAATATCAAACCTTCTAAAGTTGATAACACTTTAGCAGAAGATCAAGAGGTCATAGTATATGTTCCATCTAGAGGATTTAAAGTAGATGAGATCAGAGAGATATTAAACACTCCTGTATATGTAGCGGATGATTTGGTTGATGCTAGGAAGAAGCCTATTTTTGAATATAATATGGAAGGCAAGATCCTTTATCATGCTCCTTCTCCATATGTAATATCTAGAAAAACAGCTAAATCTCATTTTGATAATTTGCATTTAAGTGGATCGATGAGAAATCAGAATCTTTCTGATGGTTCAATCAGGATGCGCAATAATTTAAAAAATACAATTCATGCAAATAGGATTGCAAGAAGGGGTAATATGAACAAGGCAACTGCAATATATAAGCAGTCTAAAGAAGGTTTAGATACTGAAGAGTTTGATATTGAACATGAATATTATAAAGAGCGCACAATTAAACAAAGGCCGAGGTCTTTACATTTTACGCCTAAAAGAACTAAACTTAAAAAATAAGTAAATTGCAGGAGAAATAAATATGAAACAATACCAATGTAAAGTATGCGGCTACATTTATGTGCCGGAAGAAAACAACAATATTGCATTTGATGACCTTCCTGATAGCTGGACATGTCCAGAATGCGGCGTAGGAAAAGATCAGTTTGAGGAATATAAAGAATGAAAGCTAGAGAACTGAAAAAAGGCATTTATTGGGTTGGCGGCATAGATTGGGATCTAAGAAATTTTCATGGATATGTAACCCAACGCGGCACAACTTATAATGCCTATTTGATCATAGATGAAAAAATAGTGCTGATTGATACTGTTAAGCACTATTTATATGATGAAATGTTCTCAAGGATTAAATCTATAATCGATCCTGCTAAAATAGACTATATTGTCTCGAATCATGTAGAAATGGACCATTCCGGATGCCTTCCAAAGATTATGAAGGTGTGCAAGAATGCGACGGTTATTACTTCTCCAAATGGAGAAAAAGGGCTTAAGAAGCATTATGATGTAGATTGGAAGCTGCAGGTTGTACAAACTAAAGATTCGATAAATATTGGAAAAAGGAATTTATCTTTTGTTTTAATACCAATGGTACACTGGCCTGATTCTATGGTAACTTATATTCCTGAAGAAAAGATACTTTTCCCAAATGATGCATTTGGTCAGCATTTTGCCTCTGAAGAAAGGTTTGATGAAGAAGTTCCTTATGATATTATCAATGAGGAAGCTGCTAAATATTATGCAAATATTGTTTTGCCTTTTTCTGGACCTGTTAACAATGCTTTAGCGGCCCTTTCTAATATCCCTTTGGAGATGATAGCTCCAAGCCATGGGATAATTTGGAAAAAGCATATTAATGATATAGTGTCGGAATATAAGAAATGGGCAAATAATGAAGTAGAGAATAAAGCTGCTGTTATTTTTGACACTATGTGGGATTCTACAAGAAAGATAGCATATCGTATTTGCGAAGCTTTTGAAGAAAAAGGGATTTATGCTAAACCCTTTTGTCTGAGGAATAATGATATCTCCGACGTAATGACTTATATTTTAACATCAAAATATATCTGTATTGGTTCTCCGACTCTAAATAATGGAGTATTGCCTACCGTTGCTTCTTTTTTATGTTATTTAAAAGGTCTCTCTCCTCAAAAAAGAATAGGTCTCTCTTTCGGTTCTTATGGATGGGGAGGACAAAGCATTGGCGAGATTGAAGCTGTTTTAAAAGCTATAAAATGTGAGATGTTAAATCCTATTAAATGCCAATATATACCAACAGATAGCTTCTTAAAAGATATTAAGCTTTGATGTTTAGTTGTTCAATAAGAGCTATTAATGACTATTTCTTTGAATCTAGGGTTATTGTATTTAAAGGCGTGCCTGGTCCTTCATTAGCTTTGTATTTGATAAGTTCTTTTGTTTCGAGATCATACCAAATTTCTGCTTTCCAAAAATGACTTTTAAAACCTGTTAAGGTCGTTTTAACTTTTTGGCAATTATAAGTAGTATTATTGGCATTAACTGTTTCTATGCCTTCTTTGGTCGCAATCATATCATTTGAGTCGAATTTGTCTGGGTTTAATATTATGAAGTGGTATTCCTTATCATTTGATTCTAAAAAAGAGCGTAGTCCATAATTAAATTCCTGAACCCAGTTATTTTTAAAAGATATGGTTTCTTTTGGAAAGGTTTTTTCTTTAGAAAGGCCTTCAACTATTACACTTTTATTATCTAAGGTAAAAGTATAGTCGGTTTTTTCTCCTTCTGATTTGCATTTGAATTCTTGAAGTACATAGCCATCGCTATATTTCATGGTAGTAATTGAATTTGAGGAGACTTTATCAATGAGGATATTTTTATCCTTTGTTTGCAGAATATAGGTAACTTTTGTTGTTTTGCCTTTTACTTCACTATTATAAACTACTGTTTCTTTGCCAAAGAAATCATTTAATTTAAAAGAGAATAAAGTTAAAAAAACCAAAGAGCATAATATTACATATTTTTTCATCTTGCAAATATCCTTTTTACCTATGTTTTAGCTATTTTTTTTCATACTATAAAAATGATTACTTTCCTATAAATAATTTTTTATTTTGCGAAATAAAAGGCAAATAAAACTTGTTTTTTACCATTTTTTATGGTGATTTATAAATAGGATAAAAGAGTGAAAAAATGAAAGAATTTCCGGAAAAGCTGCATATACCGACAGTTGAAGAGATCTTCAAAATATATGAGACTTCAATAAATGGTCTAAGTGAAAAAGAGGTAGAAAGAAGAAGAGCGATTTATGGAAAAAATGTTTTATCTGAAAAAGAGGAAAATAAATGGAAGATCTTCTTCCGTCAGTTTAATAATATTTTAATATATGTCCTTATAGCCGCCTCTATAATTAGCTTGATTTTACATAAGCATGCCGATTTTGGCATTATTATGGGAATTATAGTAATCAATAGCATTATTGGTTTTATTCAGGAAATAAAGGCTATAACATCTATAAAAGTTTTAAAAAAGTTAACTGAGAGCAGAGTAGAGGTAATCAGGGATAAAAGAGCTCTTTTTTTAGCATCAGCTGAACTTGTTCCCGGAGATATTGTTATAGTAAATGAAGGAAGTATAATAACTTCAGATATGAGGCTGATAGAAAGCTCTAGTTTAATGGCTGACGAGGCATCTATAACAGGCGAGTCAATGCCTGTTATAAAAGATTATTCGGCAAAAGTTGAAGATGATGCTCTTCCATATGAGCTTAAGAATATGCTTTTAGAGGGAACTTCTATTGTAAGAGGATATGCAAAGGGGATAGTCTTAAAAACAGGCAATAATACTTATTTAGCAACTATAGCTAAAGAAGCTCAAGCGCCTCAGCAGAAAAGTCCGCTTACAAAAGCGATAGATTTTTTTTCCAAGCGATATATGTTTTATTTAATTGCTCTTTTTTTAGCTATTGGTATTGCCGGATATATTATGGGAAGGTCATGGCTTGATCTGGCTTATATCTTGATAGCGGAACTTGTCTCTGTGCTGCCGGAAGGGCTGCCGATAGTGGTAACAATTGTAATGGTGATTGGTGCGATAGCTCTTAGTAAAAAGAAAACTCTTATTCGAACTCTTCCTTCGGTAGAGACTTTAGGTAGTGCAACGGTAATTGCATCAGATAAAACCGGAACAATTACCGAAGGAATTTTAAAAGTTAAAGAAAGCTATATATTAGATGATAAGAAATTAAGGTTAATTGCAGCTCTTTGTAATGATACAAAAGAGAAAAAAGGGGATCCAATTGATATTGCCCTTTCAGAATGGATAGATGATTTTGAAGAGTTAAATAAAAAATATCCTAGATTAGAATCTTTTCCATTTGATGTTCAGAAAAGAAGTATGGCAACTGTCAATGAAATTGATGGCCAGAAGATGTTTTTAATAAAAGGGGCCTACGAATCATTAAAAGAATTGGCTGCAAATGTTAAGGATTTTGAAAAAATTGAAAAAGAGCTTCACAAGTTTAGTGAGAATGGACTGCGCACGTTAGCTTTTGGAATGGGAGAATATCAAAAGGAAGATTCTTCCAGAATAGAGATTGTTGGCATCATAGGTTTTCTTGATCCTCCTAAAAAAGGAGTTAAAGAGGCTGTAATGCATGCCAAAGCAGCTGGAATGAAAGTAATAATGATAACTGGTGATCATCCTATTACAGCCAAAGCTGTAGCCAAGGAGGTGGGTATCTATAATGAAGGGGATTTTATAATTACCGGAAAAGATATTGATAACATGAATGATGAGGAATTATTTATTTCCTTAAAAAAGACGACGGTCCTTGCCAGGATTTTACCAGAGCATAAAACTAGGATAGTAGATGTATTGCAAAAAAATAAGGAGATAGTTGCTGTAAGTGGCGATGGAGTAAATGATGTGCCGGCTTTAAAAAAGGCAGATCTCGGCATTGCTATGGGATCAGGAACGGAGGCTGCCAAAAATGTTGCCAATATGATCATTACTGACAGTAATTTGAATATAATAGTTGAAGCGATCAGAAACGGCAGAGTAATCACCGACAATATTAGAAAAGTAATTTATTATTTAGTTTCATCGGGACTGCAAGAGGTTGCATTGATATCCTTTGCAATATTCTCAAATCTTCCTCTTCCTTTGACGCCTATTCAAATTTTATGGATAAATCTTGTAGGCGACGGTGTTCAGGACAAGACTTTTCCTTTTGCTAAAGAAGAAGGGGATGTTATGAAAAGATCGCCGATTAAGCCCAATAAAAAGTTTTTTGATGCAAGGCAGATTTTTAATATAGTCTCTTTTGGGCTATTTAATGGTTTCACTTCCTTTTTTCTATTTAGATATCTTTTAAAGAACGATAGTTACGAGATAGCTTTGACTTTAACATTTACAACAGTTGTTCTCACTCAATGGTTCAATGGGGTACAGGCTCAAAAAGATTCAGAGCCCTTTTTTAAAAATGTTAAAAGAAGCTTCACTATAAATCCTTATATCTATTTAGGGGTTGGCATAGGAATTGTTTTACAGATTTTCGCTGTTTATTTTGAAAAAGGCTGGTTCTCTACCGTTTCTGTTCCCTTACACATGTGGAAATATCCTATAATTATTTCTTTTTTTGGATTTTTATTTGTAGAAATAAGAAAATGGATCTGGTTATTAATTAAGAGGAATAAAACATGAAAAAAATTATTTATACAATTAGTGCGGTTTTGTTTTTATCAACATCATTTGCAGTCCTTCCTCCTTTATATCAAGGTTTAAGGGAAATCGACGCAATAATTTCAGATGATCAGATAAGAGACTACTTTTCAAGTGGTGAGACGATTTTAGAGATTAGCAAAAATGAAAATGGATATGCTCTAATTTCTAATAAACAAAAAGTGCAAGTTGATATTGAATATCTTCATACGGAGGTTATGGGCCCTTCAAAATTTAAGTTGCATTTTCAGCCGGCAGAAGCTATAGAGTGATAATATATAGAGGGGGAAGAAATGAAAGTTGCACTATTGTCAAGTGGTGAAGATCTGCACTGCCAGATTGATGAGGAGTTTGGTAGAGCTAAGTATATTATTTTAATTGATTCAGAAAAAGATACATGGGAAGTTGCTGAAAATGATGTTCCTCATGAACATAGAGGAAGATTTGTAGCTAATATTATTATTAGCTTAAAAGCTGAAGCGGCCATTGTATCTCATATCGGACCTGTTGCTTTTGCTCTTTTAAAAGAAAAAGGCATAAAGGTCTTTAATGCACAAAAAATCAGCGTAAAAGAAGCGATAGATCTTTATAGAAAGGGGCAATTGAAGCAATTAGACAAAGAGACAGGTCCCTCTCGTAAAATTATGGACTATGAGAATTAGTCGTTATTTATTTGAGGGCTTTTTCTTAGTTCCTTTGTTTTAGAGAGCTTCTTTTTTTCATCTATCATTTTTTGTTTGGCTTTTCTTGATCTTCTCTTTTTCTGTTTTTTTTTTTTTAAGATCT
>CAYNVX010000023.1:11686-15780 GCA_964400755.1 uncultured bacterium
GATCTTTTTCTGGGTTTCAGAATTTTCTTTGAAAAGCCTTTCTTCTATTTTTTTGCAGAGCTCTCTTCTTGCAATAAAGCGGTTAAGCTCTCTTGATCTTTCCTTTTGGCATTTTATCTCAATGCCGGAGGGTAAGTGCTTTAAATAGACACAGGAATGTGTCTTTTGAATCTTTTGTCCGCCTCTTCCTGAGCCGAGGATGAATTTTTCTATTAAATCTTTTTCAAAGATTTCTAGAGCATCCATTTTTTTTCTAAGCTCATCAAATTTTTCTTTTTTTATCATAATTATTCCAATAGGCCTCTAAAGATAGAGGCCTATTTATTTGTTTGGATTATCCACCATTGTGCATTTGATCTTTATTTTCACCAATAAAAGGTATTTTTATTGGTAATTTTGGTGTGATCGATCTTATTACATCTAGCAGGTTGTATTGCTGTAGAATCTTTTTAAGAATCTCATTAGTAATAGCTTTTTCTATTTGATCCAAGCCCCCTTCATTAGAAATATTGTCAAATTCTAAGCTGGCAATGGGAGAGAAAGATTGAGCTTTGCCGTTAGCTTGAGTAAGTGTAACTGAAATATTATTCAGTTTAATTTTTTTTATGAGAAATTCGGCATCATTTTTATCTTTCTTATTGTCATCTGCCATAATCGATATCCAATTATTCTTTGAACCATCTTTGTTATAGAACTCTACTCCTAAAAAAATATCATTAAGGATTATTGAATCAATGATCGTTTGCTTTTGTTTTAGTTCCTTGTAATTGAAATTTACATTTATTTCTTTGGTAGTAAGAGCCGTACTTGTTTTGGATTTAGGAGGGTTGCCTAAATAGAAATTTTTGATATTTATATTTGTTGTTGATAGAGAAATATCATCTATTCTGGCAGGAACTCCAAAATCTTTTGCTAAATAGTGATTTACAATATTGGTTTTGTTAAACCAAATTAGTGCTACAGCAATAAGCGCAAGCACTATTATTGAAAATAATGTAATAAAAAAAGCTTTCATAATTTTTTCCTTAATTTTAAGGTCATCTTTTTAATTTTTATATTATAAGTATTTAAAAAAAAAGACAAACTGTTCATATAGAAAATTAAAAGGATTTGTTTTTTTAGGAGGGGAAATGAAAAAATATATTTCAATAATTGTTATTATAATTGTTGCTTTTGTTGCTCTATGGTTTATCAAAACACCAATTCTAGCTGGATATTTATCTTCTAAATTGCAAACCAAGGTGACAATAGGGGATATCTATATTACACCGTCGCATATCACTATTAAGAATTTCAAGATACGAAACCCAAGCGGATTTAACGGGTATGCTTTTAGGACAAGGACGATTAGGGTTGATTATTCAATGAAGCGGTTTTTTTCTTCACCTTCTATAATTGATCGTATATTAGTTGATGATATCAATTTAGATATTGAATGTACAAATCCTCTCTGTTCTAAAAATAATTGGACCGAAATAATGGGCAATGTCTCAAAAAAAGAATCTAAGAAATCATCATCAGTGGAAGTAATTGTAAAAGCTTTTGTAATGAAAGACTTAAAAGTAGAAATTTCCGGTATAGGTCTTTTGGGTAAAAAAGAGACAAGGAAATTATCTCATATAGAATTTAACGATATAAACAGTCAAGACGGCTTTCCAACTCAACAGTTGATTTCAGCAATCTTTAGATCGGCTGGACTAAAAGAGTATCTTCAAGGAATTATCGATCCGGGCGGGATTTTAAAGACATTTGGGCTTTAAATAAAAAAGGCATCTTTCTCATGAGAAAAAGATGCCTTAGTCATTTTTAGAGATATAATCTTCTATTAATATCCCATATCTGGAGCACCAACATGTGCTTTTTCTTCTACGTCTTCAGTAATAATAGCTTCAGTAGTTAAAAGCAGTCCAGCGATAGATGCGGCAAATTGAATTGCACATCTTACAACTTTAGTTGGATCGATAATGCCTTTTTCGAACATATCACCATATGTTCCATCATAAGCATCATATCCTTCAGTTGTTTTCATCTGTTTTACTTTTTGTACAACTATCGATCCTTCAACTCCGGCGTTTTCAGAAATTTGACGAAGTGGCGCATAAATTGACTTTAATACTATTTCTGCACCAACTTTTTCATCGCCAGATAGGCTAGAGATTAATTTTTCTAAAGCAGATGAACAGCGAATTAATGCTACGCCGCCGCCAGGTAAAATACCTTCTTCAACTGCAGCTTTTGTAGCATGCTGAGCATCATCAACTCTATCTTTCTTTTCTTTAACTTCAAGTTCAGTAGCTCCGCCAACTTGAATTACAGCAACACCGCCAGTTAATTTAGCTAGGCGCTCTTGCAGTTTTTCTTTGTCGTAATCTGATGTTGCTTCTTGAATTTGACGTTTGATTAAAGCTACTCTTTCTTCAATAGCTTTTTTCTCGCCAGCACCATCAACTAGAGTTGTCTCGTCTTTTTTAACGATTGCTTTTTTAACTTTTCCAAGCATGTCAATAGTAACAGATTCAAGCTTGATGCCAAGATCTTCACTAATGAATTGTGCGCCAGTTAGAATAGCAATATCTTCTAGCAACGCTTTTCTTCTATCGCCAAAGCCAGGTGCTTTTACAGCACATACTTTTAATCCGGCGCGGATTCTGTTAACAACTAGAGTTGCTAAAGCTTCGCCTTCAACATCTTCTGCTATGATTAATAGAGGCTTTCCAGATTCTGCAACAGCCTGTAGGATTGGAAGAAATTCTTTCATAGAAGATATTTTCTTTTCAAATATCAATATATAAGCATCTTCTTGCTCTGTTTGCAGTTTTTCTGCATCAGTTACAAAATAAGAAGATAGGTATCCTCTGTCGAAGTTCATTCCTTCTACAACATCTAATGTTGTTTCAAAGCCTTTAGCTTCTTCAATAGTAATGGTCCCATCTTTGCCAACTCTGTCCATTGCTTTTGCAATGATTTCGCCGATTTCTTTATCGCCGTTAGCTGAAATCGTTGCTACTTGAGCAATTTCTTTATTGTCTTTAATTGGTTTTGAAAAATTTTTAAGCTCTTCTACGATTTTTAAAGTCGCTTTTTCAATACCTCTTTTAATTTCCATCGGGTTACAGCCGGCAGTAACGTTTCTTAAGCCTTCTGTATATATAGCTTCAGCTAAAATAGTAGCTGTAGTAGTACCATCACCAGCTATGTCAGCTGTTTTGTTAGCTACTTCTTTTACCATTTGAGCACCCATATTCTCGTGCTTATCCTCTAATTCAATTTCTTTCGCTACGGTAACACCATCTTTTGTGATCTGAGGAGATCCATAAGATTTGTCAATTACAACGTTTCTTCCTTTAGGTCCTAATGTTACTTTGACAGCAGATGCTAGGATTTGCACACCTTTTAAGATCTTTTGTCTAGCTTCTTCTCTAAATTTAATTTTTTTTGCAGCCATTTTTAAGCTCCTATTATTTTTTTTCGGTTATTCTTCTACTATAGCTATAATATCATCAGCTTTTACAATGATGAATTCTTCATCATTAACTGTTATTTCCTGTCCTGAATATTTATCCATTAGAATAATATCGCCGACTTTAACTGACATAGGTATTGTTTTTTCATTTTCCAGGTGTTTACCAGGACCAACAGCAATAACTTTTGCCATTTCTTGTTTTTTCTTAGCTGAATCAGGGATAATAATTCCGCCTTTTAGCGTTTCTTCTTGCTCTAATCTTTTAGCTATAACACGGTCAGCTAAAGGTTTTAGAGTAGTTTTCTTTTGAGTTTGTTGAGTCATTATTGTACCTCCAATAATTTTCTTAAATTTTATGAAAAGATCATAACATTGACGACATTTTTAATCAACAATTTAGCACAAAGAACATTAAAGTGCTAAAAAAATTAATAAAGGAGATCAATTGTAAAGAATATATTATTTTTTTAACAGAAATAGGATCGTAAGATATTGATATTTAAAAGGGATGAATATTTTTTTTTACAAAGATTTTTTTATGTTGTTTTTATTGGCCTCCAAAATTAGTATATGAAAAGACATCAAAATCTTAAATTTTTCTTTTAATATAGAAAGAATTGGGTATGACTGA
>CAYNVX010000024.1:0-15561 GCA_964400755.1 uncultured bacterium
AGCGACCTCTTAGGCTAGCTACAAGCCCCTTGCTTTAGCTATGGGGTAGTTGACATAGTTAAATCTTTTTATCTTATATTAAAGAAAAATCGATTTTGTTAAAATGATAAGATATTTGCACCGGTAGCTCAATGGATAGAGCACTTGGCTTCGAACCAAGGGGTTAGGGGTTCGAGTCCCTTCCGGTGCGAATTTTTTTATTGTAAAATGTTTTTCAGAGTATTTCCTATATTGTTCAAAATATTTGTAGTAAGAGGATAGATCATAAGTTTTTCCTTTTTTTTAAAGAGAGAAAAACTTATCAAAAAAGAGCTTTTTTTAATAAATAAAAATTTTAAATTTTGCATTTAAAAATTTATCGTTATAGGCTCTTTTTGCCTTATATAAAATGAGTAAGAGTATGAAAAAAATATTAGTTCTTTTTTTATCTATATTTGCCATATCAATATTTGCCGATACAAATTACTTAAATATTGTCGACGCTAAGCTTTCTCCTTATATCGGAGCGGAAAATATTTTATCTTTGAATGAAGGAATAAAAATAGGTGAGAAAAGATATTTTCCTATAGCTAGAGAAAAGAGATGGCTGCCCGTTATGGAAAGGGCTTTGGAGATGGCTTTTGTTTGGAATCCTCTTTGCTATGCGGAAATGGTTTTGCAGCATGAATTTTTTGGTCATGGATATAGGATAAGGGATTTAGGATTTAAATATGCTTTCGTAAGCTCTTATAAAATATCAGCTCCGCCGCCTTATGGTCATGGTGGAGGGGTTACTAGTTATAAGGTTTCGGATTCATATACAGCTTTTCAGGATATGGCCGTTTCGATTGCGGGAACTGAAGGTAATATGGTTATGGCAAATAGAATTAAAATGAAATGGCTAAAAAATCAGAAGATAGATCCTCAAAAAGCTGCTTTGTACATGTTAAGCTATAACGATCTTTTTTTATATATTTCTTCTTTAGACGGTGGAAATGATGCCGGACATGATATTAATGATTATTTGAACGTATTAAATTTTATTTATTGGCCAAATGGTATAACAATCGATGAATTAAAGAGAAAATCTGCTATTTCCGTTTTAGATCCCTTTACTTATTTATCTATCTGGTCTGAATTTCATTATATCTTTTCCGGAAGGAAAACTAAGATTCCAATGATTAAGCTATTTGATTTTAAGTTTCTTCCCAGCTTTAGGCTGGGCTTGGCTCCTTATGGACCTGAATATTATTTTGAAAATTTTATCATCAGAAAAAATAGCCCTATATATTTGTATTATCGATGGGGCTCTTTTAACAATAATAAGTATTGGGGGATGGGGGTAGAATATTTAAATATTTTTCAAAATGAGAAAAATGAAGTTGGCTTTCGCTTCGATATTTTTTATCAACCTAGGATATATTATAAGAGTGGACAGTATAGCATAAATGATGTATTTGTAGGTTATAGCGAAGCCGATTTGAAGAAAATGGTAGCTGGGTTACATGGCTCGGTTTTTATAGAACATAAGCTAAAAAAGAATTCTAAGGCTTATTTAGAATTAGGATATAAGACCAAAGGTTTTCTTGCTGGAGAGGCTTTGCGAAATAGTTTTAATGTAAGATTTGGACTTTCAACAATTTTGTTTTGATATGGAATGGATTTTATTAGCAATAATTGGAATTTGTGTTGGCATAATCGCTGGAATGTTAGGTATTGGCGGCGGAATATTCATTGTTCCATTGCTTTCCTTTATATTTAATTTAAATGGCATGCCCGATAGTTTGTTGATGAAATGTTCCATTGGAACATCTCTTTCTATAATGGTATTTACATCCATCTCAACAATAATAGCCCATTATAAAAGGGGAAATATTGTATTTGATGTAATCAAAAGGATATTGATTTGGATCGTGCTGGGAACAGTTGTTGGGTCATTAGTAGCCCATTTGATCAATGGAGGTGTATTAAAAATTCTATTTGGCCTTTTTATGATTGTAATTGCTTTTAAAATGTTTTGGGGCTTTCATCCTCATGAATATCGAAACCGAAAATTAACAAATAAGATTTTAGCTATTGCTGGAATACTAATAGGCTTTAAATCGGGTATTTTAGGCATTGGCGGCGGTTCTATCAGCGTTCCTTTTTTATCCTATTTTGGTTTCCCTATGAAAAAAGCTGTGGGAACTTCTACTACATTTACTTTTCCGATAGCTTTATGCGGAGCTATTTCGTTCATCATTTTTGGATATCAAGCAATAAATTTTCCGATGACCATAGGCTATATTTATTGGCCTGCATTTTTAATTATTACTCCTTTGGCAGTAATTTTTGCACCTCTTGGTGCAAAATTATCACATATTATTCCTTCAAGAAACCTTCAAATAATTTTTGGATGGATATTGATTCTATTAAGTTTAAAAGTGCTTTTTTATGATATAGCAACTGTTTAATAGTGATTAAAATTGATCTCTTTAATTTTTTGCTTGTTTTGGCAAAAAGAAGAAAGTAAACTAAAAATTTTTAATATTTTTTCAAAAGAAAAGAGGATTTGATATGCCAAACAATAAAAAGTTCTCATCAGAAGGATATAATATTTCTATAGTAGGTAAAAATGTCCAAATGACGGAAGCTATACAGAGCTATGTTTTAGAAAAAATTTCTAAAATAGAGCGTTTTACTCATAACATATTAGATATAACAGTAACAATGGATGTGCAAAAATTAGCACATACAGCATCGATTGTTATGAAATTTTTACATTTTAAAATTCAAGTGCATGCGACAACAGGAGATTTATATTCAGCAATAGATGGTGCTATTGGGAAATTATTAAGGTTAATACGTAAATATAAGAGCAAGCTTCAAAATCATAGGATACAAGATTTAACGACTATTGATATGAAGGTAAATATTTTAGAGCCGATTGACGAAATTGAGGATATCAATGATGAGATAGAAGCAGAGACCTTAAAAGAAGAAGAGCAAAAATATGCAATGCCGAAAATTGTAGATTCAGAAAAACTTCCTCTTAAGATCTTAACACAAGAAGAAGCAATAATGAAATTAGAGCTTTCGGGTGATTCATTTTTAATTTATAAAGGCGAAGAAGATAGAAAGCTAAAAGTAATTTATCGTCATCAAGATGATAATTTAGGCGTTATCGAAATTGAATAATCAGATTTATGATCCAATCAGGAAATGCTACGTTAGAGCATTTCCTGAAGAGATTGTCAGGCAAAACCTGATAGCTAAGATGATAAATGATCTGAATTTTCCCCAAAATTTAATCGGTGTAGAAAAAGATCTGTCTCAAGTTTTTCATTTAAAGAATTATGATTTTACCTCTCAAAAAAGACGGGCCGATATTATTTGTTTTGCCAAGAATATTCATCCTAAATATGCAGTTTATCCCCTTTTAATGATTGAGTGTAAGGCTCATAAATTAACTAAAGAGGTGATTGAGCAGGTTGTAGGGTATAATCATTTTGTTAAAGCCTATTTCGTAGCGGTAGTAAATCAAAGTGAGATTAAAACGCTTTGGTATAATGATAAAAAAGAGATTTATGATAGTATAGATTTTCTTCCGCCATATGAGCAATTAATGAATTCCATAAAAAAATATGAATAAAACCATAGCTACTTTAAATTTCAAGGATCATGACTTGAAAGATATACAAGTACTCTATCTCTATGGGGTAGACTTGAATCTATTACCTCAAATAAAAAAATGGCTTATGGAAGATGAGGAGCGATATTTTGTATTTTTAGAAGATAATTTGATCCAATTAGAAAAGCTAAAAAATAGAAAAGAGTACCAACAGTTCTTGTCGACAGAAAGAGCTAGTCTTCATCTTTTAGAAGAAGATATAGAAAAAAGCTTAAAAGAGATTTCCTGGAAAAACCTATTTTTAAGTTTTAAAATTCTTCCGTCTAAAAAAGAGAATTTTTTACATGTTAAAACCCTTTTGGAGCATATCCATTTAGGGGTTAATTTAGTCGGCTTTGCTTATAGCGATTTTGGAGTAAATCTTTTTGAAAATCTTTACTTGAATATGCTTAATACAAAAGAACTTGTTCTAGGAAAGGATTTGGAAAATAGTTTTAAAGACATTCCTGCAATAATATGTGGGGCAGGTCCCTCTTTAGATAAAAATATTTTTCAATTAAAAGAGCTGTCAGACAAAGTTTTACTCTTTGCAGGAGGAACCGCATTAAATATTTTGTCGGAAGAGAATATACCTATTGATTTTGCTGCAAATATCGATGGCAAGGCTCCTTTTGATAGGTTTAAAAAGCATAGTGTTTGGGAGACGATTTTCTTTTATCAGAATCAGATATCTAATGAAGCATTTAAAATACTCCATAATAAAAAGGTTTTATCCTCTAATGACCTTTATCCTTTAGAAAAATGGTTTTATGAAAAACTTAAAATAGACCAGCCGGAAGTGTCCACTGGGTGGACCGTGGGTACTTTTTTAATAAAAATGGCAGAGAAGCTTGGCTGTAGTCCGATTATTTTTGTGGGACTAGATTATAGTTATAAAGATGTAAAATATGCCAAAAACATGAAGGAAGAGCAAAATAATAGCCTGATAGAAACAAGAGATATAGACAATCAAAAGGTAGTTACTCAAAAAGATTGGCTGCTTGCAAAAAAATGGATAGAAGAGTTAGCGAGAAGCTCTAAAGGGAAATATCTAAATGCAACTGAAGGGGGGATAGGATTTGAAAATATTGAAAATAGAAAATTATCTGAAGTTTTGGATACTTTAAAAACCCAAACAGATCTAAAAGCTTTAGTTCATGCAAAATATCAAAATTCACAAATGAAAAAGATTAAGAAGAAAGAAGTTAAAAAGATCATTGAAAAAATTAAAAACAGTTTTCTTGAAGTGGATGTTTTATGCGATGAGTATTTACTTGAGATGCAAGACCTGCACTATCAAGATAATATTTTTATTAAGTTTCAAAAAGAGATCGTTTATACTCATCTTATAGATCCTATTTGGAATATATGGAAGTATGTTTTTGATAGATTAATAAGCGATAGCAAAGAGAGAACAATAAACAAGCTTCTTTTTTTTAAAAAGGTCATAGCGGAGCATTTAGAGATTATTAGAAAGGTGGAAGATCAATGAGAGAAAGATATGAGATAATTGACAATAAGATTTATATCATTGATGAAGAATTAAATATAAAAATTGAGGATAAATTCCTATCAGAGAAAAAAGAGAGTTTTTATCCAAATAACAGATTGGAATCTGAGAGTTATTATTATAATAATCAGCTGCATGGGCCTTCTTTTTTTTATGCAAAAAATGGAGAGCTTTTATCCAAGAGCTGGTTTTATTTTTCAAAACGTTTCGGAAAGGTTCATAGATATTACCTTTCAGGAAAACTCTATTCTATAGAAGGCTATAAAGAGAACCTTTTGGAAGGCAAACAGCAATATTTTTATGAAGATGGATCAAAAAAAACCATATTGAATTACAAAAATGGCAAATTAGAGGGGAAAGCTTATCTCTATTGGGAAAATGGTAAACTGAAAAGAGAAGTGAGATTTGTAAATGGTAAAAGAAAAGGAAAGGATGCTATTTATGATGAAAAGGGCAAAATTTTAGATGAATCGAAATATTGAAATCAGAGATAGAAATTTAGAGCTGTTAATTAGTAGGTTTGCCGGTTTTACATTTTTATATTTTCAATTGCCAAAGGATATAAAAAAATGCACAAAAAATCTTCTTTTTTCTCAAGAGGAGCTGAAAGAGTGGAAAAAAGGTTTAAATTTAGACAATTGTGACATTTTATTTATTTATGGATTGGATTATTCCGGACAATACAATATCTTAAAAGAATGGCTCTTATCAAATGAAAAAAAGTGTTTAGTTTTTATAGAAGATGACATTGAGGTATATAATCAGTTTTTATCCGATAAAAACTCTCAAGAAGCTATTTTAAATCCTCAGGTTTATTTCTATTTTCTGCAAGAGAGAGAAAGTTTTTTAGAAGAAATCTCTTATAAATTTTTATCATGCAGAATAAATGTTGCTACTTTACGTAAGAAAACGAAAAAATTTGAGAAATTAAAAAAAGAAATTATAAAAGATATATTGCTTTCCTGGAATGCTTTTCATGATAGGCTTAACGGTTATTTTCATTATTCCAATTTCAAACCGAATGTTTTTCATATAGCAAAATCTTTTTATGCCAATAGCTTAAAAAATAAATTCAAAAATATTCCGGCAATAGTATGCGGTGCCGGCCCATCTTTAATGAAATCTATCGGAATATTATCTCAACTGGAAAACAAGGCATTAATAATTGCCGGGGGATCGACCATTGCAGCTTTGTCCAATAATAATATTTTGCCCCATATTGGAGTAATTTTTGATCCGAATAAAACGGAGTTTCAAAGGGTTTCAATAGCTTCTGCTTTTGAAGTTCCCATTTTATATTCTACAAGGGTTAATAAAGATGTGTTTGCTTCTTTTAATGGTCCTCTAGGCTATTTAAAATCAGCAATAGGGGGAATTGGTGAGCTCTGGATGGAAGAAGAGCTTAAAATCAAAGGGGAATTTACCGGAGCAAAGCTTGGAAGGGAAGCTTTGTCGGTAACAACCGAGTGTATAGCATATGCAAAATATCTTGGATGCAATCCAATAATATTAGATGGTATTGATCTTTCTTTTACAGATGACAAGTTGTATTCGGATGGGATTTTAGAAGATAATAACAAAAAAAGAAAAGAAGAAGCGGACTATCAAGAGCGTCCTATTGAGATGTTGGTTGATAATCAAAAGATCTATACAAATCAAAAATGGCTCTTTGAGTCTGAGTGCATTTCAAATTATGCCAAGAAAAATAAAAAGATAAAATTTATAAATGTTACAGAAAGAGGGCTAGGCTTTAAATATATAGAAAAAAGGCCTTTAAAAGAGATTGTAGAAACTTATCTGACAAAAGATTTTGACATCAGATCTAAATTGCATAGTTTAATTGAGCAAGCCTATTTTCAGGGTAACTTTTCTAAAAAGATTGAAAAAATAATTCTTAAGCTAGATATAAGTTTTAAAAAGTGTAAAGAATATTCAGCAAGTATATTTAATGAGTTAAAAAATAATAACAAAGATAGCGGTCAATCTATCCTTTCCAAAATGGAAATTAAAGATGAGATAGCCTATCAATATTTTTTATATGATTTAGAGCATGTAATAAATAAATTGTTCGCTAGAGAAAAAGAAGAAAAGCTCGAATTAAAAAAATGGGAGCTTATAGACAAAGTGATCGATAAATATCTGGAATATGGCAAGATCGGTTAAAATTTAGAATATTTCTCTTTAATTCTTTGCCCTTCTTCAAGATTGCCTAATTTTTCATATCCCAAAGCTATTTGTTCTGTAAATCTTTTTATTTGACTTTTAGGAAGCATCAATTGAAAACAGGAATCTCCACGGCTTTTAGCAAAAGCTAGTAGTTCATCAAAATTTCTTTCTGCCTTTATTAAGTTTTCTAAAAGCTCGGGATCATCTTTCGATTGAATTCTTAATATAATTTTTAGAGTTAGATTTAGATTTTCGGCAGGATGACGCATACAATTAGCTGCGGCAGCAGCAGGTGGAGGTGTTTCCTCATCTGAGTTCCATTGATCACTATCATATTCTGCTACTTCTGGATCTTCTTTGAAAAAAATAGGGGAAGAGTATCCTGATCTTTCTATACTAGAAGCCAAATTAATTCTCCATAGTTTTAAAAGGAAGAATTATAACAAAAACATGTTAAAAAAATATTAATAAAATTAATTTTTTACAATTTAAATTTTATTATATATATTTAATTTGTTTCTTAATGTCCTTAAGCTAACGCCAAGCTCTTTAGCAGCATGTGTTTTGTTAAAATTTTTATGCTCTAATGTTTGCAGGATATGATTTTTTTCTACTTCTTCTAAGCTTTTTCCCAGGTTGGAGGAAGTTTCCTTATTAACAAAGCTTTGATCAAGCAGGATATGTTCTTTTTCGATAATTATACCTTGATCCAGCACAACTACTCTTTCAATAACATTGGCAAGTTCGCGGATATTTCCGGGCCAAGGGTAATTAACGAGTTTTTCTAGCGCTTCATTTGAAAAAGATTGAAATGTCTTGTTATTTTCATTAGAGAATTTTTCTAAAAAGAAAGTAGCTAAAGAGATAATATCTTCTGATCTTTCTCTTAAGGGGGGCAGTTCAATCGGCATGACGTTCAATCTATAAAAAAGATCTTCGCGGAAGAGATTTTTTTCAATAGCTTCTTTAATGTTTCTATTAGAAGTAGAGATAAATCTGACATTAACTTTAATAGATTTTGTTCCGCCGACCCTTTCAAATTCCTGTTCTTGTATAGCTCTCAAGAGTTTTGGCTGCAAAGAGAGGGGGATTTCTGTGATTTCATCTAAAAGAAGGGTTCCGTTGTTGGCTAATTCAAACCTGCCTTTTTTTTGATCAACTGCACCTGTGAAGGATCCTTTTTCATGACCAAAGAATTCTGATTCTAAAAGAGTTTCAGGTATAGCGGCGCAATTGACTTTAATGAAGGGCTCTTTAGCTCTATTGGAGTTTTTATGGATCAGTTCGGCAATAACTTCTTTTCCTGTTCCAGACTCTCCGCTAATAAAGACACTGGCATTGCTTTGAGAGATTTTAGCTAGATCCTGCAGGATTTTTTTCATATAAGAGGATTCTGAGACAATTTTTGGTTTAGTACAGGTGAGGTTTTCTTTTCTTAAATATCTGTTTTCATTTACTAGGAAAAGGTATTCTTCAGCTTTTTTTATTATTGCTTCCAGATTATCAGGAGAAAAGGGCTTTAAAAGGTAATTAAAAGCACCTAAATTTAAAGCTTCTACAGCATCGTCAAAGGTACCAAATGCGCTCATGATAATAACAAGAGAGGTAGGATCTTTTTCTTTTACATATTTTAAAACATCCATGCCGGTTTTATGAGGCATTTTTATATCGGTGATAACAAGATCAAATTTTTTTGATGAAAGTATTCCTATGGCCTCTTTTCCATCTTGAGCAAGAGTAATATTTTTGTTTTGTCTTTTTAGAGTGTCTTTGACGAAATTTCTGATTAAAAGCTCATCATCTACTACAAGAATCTCTTTTATGTACATTTAAACTACCTCTTAAAAGGAAGGTTGATGGAAAAAGTTGTGCCCTTAGTTGTTTCTGAACGGACATTAATTGTTCCGAAATGAGCCTGAATAATTTTATATGTTTCAGCAAGGCCAAGTCCATTGCCATATTGTTTAGTTGTGAAAAATGGGGAGAAAATATTTTCCAGATCTTTTTTTTCTATTCCATATCCAGTATCAGAAACTTCAATTTGGAATTGTTCATTGTTTTTTAAAAGGGAAATTGTAAGCGTGCCTCTTTCTTCCATAGCTTGAAAGGCATTTACTATTAAATTTAAAAGAGCAGATTTCAAATAGTGTTTGTCGATTAAAGTGATAAAAGAGTCCTGAGATATATGCAGATCTATTTTAACATTATTTGAAAAAGAGGGATCTATTTTTACAGATTTTAAAAGTTCTTTAATTAAATGGGAAAGGTCATAAGAAGCTAAAGAGAGTTGGATAGGTTTGGTGAAATGCAAGACATTATTTACAAGGCGCTCTAAAGCTTTGGTGCCGTCGATAATATATGAGGCCATTTCCTGCAGAGGTTGTGAATTTTCCAAGTCTCTATATAAAAGAGAGGCATAGCCTCTAATTGCCCCTAGGGGGTTTCTAATTTCATGAGCAACTGTTGCTGCCATTTCTCCGAGCTCTTTAAGCCTGTCATTTCTATTAGCTTCGATTTGAAGTTTTTGGATTTGGGTAATATCTCTTAAAATAACAATGATTCCTTGATATGCTTTGGGGCAGTCAAAGACAAAAGTTGTAGAGATTTCGATCTCTTTTTTTTCATTATCTATAGCTAAAGTTATATAATTAATACGCTGAGATTGTCCTAGGTTAAGTACATTTTTCATTGAAAAGCCGAAAAACTCATCAGCAAAATTATTCCAGAATTTTTTAAATAAGATTTTTTGTTCTTCAATCTTTAATATTTTTTGAGCGGCCTGATTGTAGGTTGTAACAACCCCATCGGTATCAATAAATAAAATTCCCTGAGAAATATTCTTTAAGATGTTATTGAGGTAGCTGGTTATTGCATGGAGGTCTTGGATTTTTTCATTAATTTCAATATTGGTTTTTGTAAGTTCATTATTAACAGAGTCAAACCTTTGTTGAAGTTTTTGATAGCCGTTTTGCAGACGTTGTGTCTCTTTTGAAAATAAAGAGAAAGCTGTAGCCAAATATTTCAGCCCTTCCTGTGTACTTTGACTGTTTAAAGCTTTATCGGCTGCTATTTGAAGTTGATGTAATAAAGAATCTGACATAATATGTTCTCAAACGTAAGTTTAATTTCATTATAAAAAATTTTTATGAGTAATAAAAGTATATTCTTTTTATGTTTAATAATTTTATTTTCCTGCTCATCACAAAAGGAAGATAAAATTAAGAAAAAAAATGCTAAAGCAGAATATATTTATCGTCATAATGACAATAGTTTTGCCCCAATTGTTATACCTACAAGAAAAGATATTGAAAATTATCCTTGGGAAGAGGGAAAGGTTGGTAATCTTTCTAAAATATCCAAAGAATTTTTTCGCTGCAAAGGAAGTTTATTAAATCCTGACAAGTATGATGAGACTGATCCTGATGATATTAAATCTTATAAAGACTGTGAAGGATCATCAAAACACAGCCTCCCTTTGATGGACAATAAAGAACAGATATATCCAGTAATGATCGATATTTTGAATTATATTCAGAGAATGACTAAAAAAAGGGTAGTTGTTACATGCGGCCATCGCTGTCCTACTCATAACAAATATGCAGATAATTCAAAGCTAAACAGGACATCGAAACATATGATCGGTGCTGAAGTGGACTTTTATGTACAAGGATATGAAGAAAGGACCCTTGAAATTGTTGAGCTGATATTTCAATTTTATAAAGATAAAAAGCAATACAAGAACAATCCAGAATTTATCAATTTTACAAATTATGAAAATGAGACTGATGTTTCGACTCTTCCATGGATGAACAAGGAAGTCTTTGTCAAACTATATCAAAAGGAAGAAGGAAGGGATTTTGACAATCGTCATCCTTATCCATATATATCGATACAGGTAAGATATGACAGAGACAAGAGCGAGCGAGTTGTCTATAGCTGGGGAAAAGCCAATAAGGGCTATTCTAGGTGATTTCAAAGTATTTAATATAAGTTGCTTGTGTTAAAAAGTGGAATTCTGATGATGCTATCATCAGAATTAAGGGTTTTTTGATGTTTTTGATTGAATTTTAATGATCATATCATTATATTTAAGAAAAAAGGCGCTACTATCATGTATGATCAACATCCCTATTTAAAAAGAATAATGGGTTATAAAATTGAAAAATTATTTAAAAATTTTGCTTGTCTTGTAATTACAGGAGCGAGGCAAGTAGGCAAGAGCACCCTTCTTAAACATTTGTTTCCAGATATTCCAATGATTGTTTTTGATCCGGTTCAGGATATTCATAATGCACGAAACGATCCCGAGTTGTTTTTGAATAATAACCCGCCTCCAATTATTTTAGATGAGATTCAATATCTACCGGAATTAATTCCAGCAATAAAAAGGCGTATTGATAAGAAAAAAATAGCAGGACAATATATTTTAACGGGATCACAACAATGGGGAATTTTAAAAAGTATAGCTGAAAGTTTAACGGGACGGGCAATTTTAACTCATTTGGAAGGTTTTTCGCTTCAAGAAATAGCTAAGGCTTCTCAAAAGGAAAATTGGTTAGAAAAATGGCTGTCAGATCCTGAAAGTTTTTTTTCAAAAAAACATTCAAGATTAGATTTAAGATATTCTGTTAATGAGCAGCTTTATAGGGGCTTTTTGCCGGAAACCCAATTTATTGATTTAGAATTTATTTCTGATTTTCATTATTCATATCAAAGCACCTATATAGAAAAAGATATTAGGACCATGGCAGAGGTGTCAGAACTGCAAATTTTTTCAAGGTTTGTAAAAATAGTTGCTGCATTGACAGCTCAGGAAATAAATTATAGTGAAATAGGAAGAGAAATTGGAATTACTCCTCAAACAGCAAAGCGTTGGTTAAGTTTACTAATGCAGACATTCCAATGGTTTGAAGTACCAGCTTTTTCAAATAATGCTATAAAAAAAATAAGCTTAAAATCTAAAGGATATTTTTCAGATAGCGGACAAGTATGTTTTTCTCAAAGAATATCTTCTAAAGATGCTATTTCAGGACATCCTTTATGGGGAGCTCTATTTGAAACAGCTGTTGTTTGTGAAATAAAGAAACAATCATTATTTATGTCAATGCCTCCTCAGATGTATCATTATCGCTCATATAGTCAAGTTGAATGTGATTTGATTTTGGAAAGGGACGGTAAATATTATCCCATAGAAATTAAAGCTAAAACCTATCCAACTAAAAAAGATGCTAAGGGAATAGAAGCTTTTATAAAAGCGCATCCAAAATTAAATATCCAAAAGGGATTGATAATTGCTCCTTCTGAAGAAATTTATGCTCTAACAGATGATGTTACAGTTATTCCTTGGGATATCCTTTTTTAAAAAAAATATTTATATTTCTCAGAAAGTTTATTTTATGGCAAAATGGATCTTTTATTTTTGCCGATGTGGCGGAATTGGTAGACGCGATAGATTCAAAATCTATTTCTGCTTGCAGAGTGCTGGTTCGATTCCAGTCATCGGCAATATAATTTTTTCAAAAAACCACTCTTGGAAGTATCATGTCAAATTCCTTGTCGATTAATGTTGAGACCCTAACAAACCCAATTACCTCTCTGAGGGATTTTTTCTATCCTCAAAATCCTATCACTCAAAAGCGTCATTTTTGGTTTATCCCTACCTGGTATGAAGACTATTTAGGGAGGAACTTGTTCATATCGATTCTGGCTAGAAGAGGCGGGGAGCTGGACGATGAAAAGATGCAAAGAAAAATAGAAAGGGTAGGAAATAAGCTCATTAACCACATAACAAGAAAAGGCATATTTGATTATGAATTTGTGGTGATGGATACCCGTGCTATTACTTCCTGGGCCCTGCCAGGGGGAAAGGTTGCCGTGCATAAAGGGCTGATGGACGGCATCATAAAAGATGATAAGGTTAAAGGATATTATGATATTACAGAAGATGATAAGATAGCAGCAGTATTGGCTCATGAGGTGGCTCATTGTGACATTGGACATTCGGCGAGACGTTTGGAAAAGGTTATTTTATTTAATTTGGCTCTATTAATTTTAAAAGTTTCTATTTCAGTAGCTACTCTATTTTTACCTACAGAAGAAAATATTCCCAAAATGGATAATGACAATAGTGATCTTTTTACAAGGGTTATGGGTAATTTAGTAATAAAGTTATATTTTCTTGCTTCTTCCAGAAGTGATGAATTTGAAGCAGATAGATTTTCAATAGACTATATGAAAAAAGCAGGGTATAACCCAAGGGCAAAACTTTGGCTGATGGAATATCTAAAAACCAAAGAATATCGTTTTCCAAAACCTGTAAAGCTTTTTTATGAATATTGCGTTAGTACTCATCCATCAGCTGATAGTAGATTGGAAGCGATAAAAAAAACTCTTTTGGAGAGAGGAATCTCTTTAGAAAAGAAAAAATTTTGTAGATATATATAAATAGTTTTATTTCTTTTAAATCTTTAATTTTAATTCTTCACTTTTATTAATAGTTAATTATAATTGTCGTAAATTAATATCAATTAAGAGGAAGAAAATGTCTGCATTAAACCCAACTTCTCCAATAGCCTCAAATAGAGATCAAATAGCTAGAGTTGAGGCTCATTCATCAAATCCAATATCTAAAATTGCAAATGCATCTTTTGAAAAAATTTATGCTATATACAATTTTATTTATTCAAAAAATCCTGTAACAGAAAAGAGAGAATTTTGGTTTATCCCTGCTTGGTATGAAGAATATTTAGGCAGAGGGTTTTATTATTCATTGATGAAGAGTCAAGGTGGAGATACTTTAAATGATAATTGGAGAAAGACAGTTGATAGAGTTGGTAAAAGACTTGAGTCTCATGCAGCAAGACAAGATGTTTTTGACTATAGGTTTAATGTAGTTAGATCGCCGGTAGAAAATGCTTGGTGTCTTCCTGGTGGGAAAATAGCAATATATGAAGGGCTTTTAAGAGCGATCTATGAAAATAAGAGCATTAAAGGATATGAAGATGTTTCATCTGAAGATAAGATTGCTGCAGTATTGGCCCATGAGATAGGACATGCTGATATTCGCCATTCAGCTAGAAAAATAGAAAGAATTTTATTGATGAACCTAGTCCTTCTTTTATTACAGACATGGATATCAATAACTACCATCTTTTTACCAGAAGATGAAATGACGCCGAAACTATCCAGAGATGATGCCGATTGGATAACACAGCTTTTAGGCAATCTCTTTATTAAACTATATTTTTTCGCTTCTTCAAGAAGTGATGAATTAGAAGCTGATAAATATTCTATAACAAAATATATGAAAGGAGCCGGTTATAATCCAAGAGCTTCTTTATGGCTTATGGAATATTTCAAAACAAAAGAAATCAAGTTTCCTGCGGGAATAAAATGGTTATATGACCATGTTGTAGCAACCCATCCATCAGCGGATACTAGATTACAAGCTAATAGAAAAACTATCGAAGAGATGTCTCCAGTAGAAAGAAAGACAAACAGATTTTTTAATTTTTCATTTTTTGGTGGATAATAAGCTGCAGATAAATAAAATATCCTAAAATTTTTTTATAAATATAAGAGTTTTAATGGCAGGAAATAGTATTTCAACCAGATCATATCTTCCATCTATTCGGCCTTTTCACAACAGAGTAGAAGATCAAGAAGTAGAAAGCAGGCCATTCTTTGTTGATAATAAGTGGCAGATAAATTCTGAAGCAAATTTGAAATGGGTTCAAACCAAAAATAAACTTGAGACAGAAAATGAACTAAAGTGGCATTTAAGAAAAAATTCTCATAAATACATTGTCCATACTTCAATTTTAGAAAGATGGACTAAAGAGGAAGATCAAAAGGCTATTTTGCCTATTCCCAACCATTTTTTATGCAAGTCAGTAATTTCCGGTGTAGCATTATATATTTTATTTGGAGCGCAAATCACAGCTATTTCATTAATAGCTGATCTGGCAATTCAAGGTTTGAGAAAACTTAGGGATAAAGATATTAATTTAAGCAACTATCTTCAATTAGGGAAAAAATTGGAATGGTTCAAAATGCCATCATCGGAATATTTTAGAGATTTAAAGATTTTTGCTATAATTATTGTTATTTCCAATATTTTTTGGGGAATTATTTTCAAGCTTACCAAAGTAGTCATTGATCAAAAAGTCATTCACTATATGAAAGATGCTATATTAAATAAGCAATATTTAATCATTTAAAATTATATATTTGGAATATGGGTTAGTTTCCCGCTTAC
>CAYNVX010000025.1:0-15433 GCA_964400755.1 uncultured bacterium
AAAGGAAAAAAAGAAGAAACGATTTCAGATGAAATTCTTCATATTTTTAAAACTTATAATATTTCAAACAGTAATGCAGTTTTTATATGTCAGAATCCTTCTTTTGACAGAGTTTTTTTTTCACAAATAATCAACCCAGACATACAAAACACCCTTGGTTGGCCATACCACTGGCTGGATCTGGCCTCAATGTATTGGGCAAACTGTTTTTCAAAAAAAGTGAGTGAAACCTCTCTATTTCCCTGGGAAACGGGTTTTTCGAAAGACTTAATAGCAACACAACATAACCTTCCCTCAGAAAAAAAACCTCATCGGGCACTTAATGGTGTAGACCATTTGTTATTATGCTACAAATCGGTTATCGGCTTTCCATATTCTGATACTAATTGATAAAATTTAATGGATTAAACATTTTTTTTTAGTATTTTATTCTCTCGAATAATATATATTATTAAAGTATAATTTTTGTATGGCTAAAGTATAAATAATTATTAACCTAGTAGTTCCTATGGGATTTTTTCAATCGTTAACACCCTTTTTTGAAGTAGTAATTATCGCAACGGTAATTAACTATCTTCTTTCCTTTTTTTGGAACACCAAATCAATGGATTTGATTTGGGGGGTATTGGCATTTTTATTAATTTTTGCTCTTTCGACATGGCTTAATCTCCCTGTACTACATAAAATAATATTACTTTTAGGAAATGCTGCAATTTTTGGTTTTATTATAATTTTTCAGCCTGAATTAAGAGTCGCTCTCTCAAAATTAAGCTTAAAAGGAAAGAGATATAAAGAAATTACTGAATTTGACAAGTTCTTGGATCAAATTGCTAATTCAACATATAGGCTAGCAGAAAGACGCATTGGTGCATTAATAGCTTTAGAAAATGAGGATTCCCTACAAGAATATGCTCAAAAATCTGTATTAATCAATGCTGATTTTTCATCTGAGCTTTTAGAGACCATTTTTGCGGCAACAACCCCTCTACACGATGGTGCAGTAATAATAAGAGAAAGCACAATTTTAGCCGCAGCAGTTATATTGCCATTAGCAGAAGACAGCACTCAATTAACAAAATCAATGGGCACAAGACACCGTGCCGGACTTGGCCTCTCTCATGTAACAGATTCTTTAGTTATAGTGATTTCTGAAGAAACAGGTAAAGTCTCTATTGCCAGAGATGGCATAATGACAAGAAGTGTTAAAATAGACAGGTACAAGGGAATAATAAGAAGTATTTTCAATCCCCCTAATAAAGTCCCTTTTAAATCAAAATTTAAGCTTAGCGAATGGTTGAAAAAATGAAAGCACTATTAAGAAAATTATTCGTAGACAATTGGCAAAGAAAACTATTAGCTATTATTTTATCAATGATAATTTGGATGGTAATAAATCATTCAATAACAACTACAAGAACTATTGACGATATAAAAGTAAGAGTAATTAATATACCTGAAAATCAGACAGTGAAAGGGATGCTTCAAACTGGTTATTTAAAAGATACAATAGCATTAACAATCACTGGAAATACTTCATTGATTGAAAATATTAATGGGAATGATTTAGAAGTTGTTGTAGATGCTACAGATCAAAACGATGAATGGACTGCAATAGCAAATAAAAACAATCTTTTCTCAACAAATCCTGAGATGCTCATTGAAGGGAATATTAAAAATGTTCAACCTAAAGAATTAAATTTACAATTAGCCAAGCTTGTTACCGAAAGGGTTGAAGTTTATCTAAGAAAACCCATTGGACCGACTCCTAAAGAGTACACATTTTTGGATATTTTTCCCCATCAATTATATATAACAATAACTGGAGAAGAAAACATAGTAAAAGATCTAAAAGCAAAAGGTCTGCATCTGACATTTAACCTAGATACTATATCTAAAAATGAACTAGATACAATAAAACCTATCACTGACAAAGACAAAGAGACCATCAGTTTTTTTGTTCCAACAAGTTGGAAAAAAATCGATGTACCTGAAATATCTACATCTTCAATAGAAATTGATGATCCATTAGCTAAAAGCCTTAGAATAGTCTTTATAAAAGAGACATTTATCACTATAAATACTCAAATTCCTGTTACACTTTATTTTCCATTAAAAAACAAAGAAAATATTAATCCAAAGACTGTCTCTATAGAAACAAATGATTTCATTCAAAAAACAAATAATTTATATGTAATATCCGCACCTTTACTAGTTAAAGGAGTAACAGATTTATATTTAGACACTGTTAAGGACATGATAGAAATAATAATTGTTGTCGAACCTAATTCTGAAAAGAGCAATCTAGCATGGAATTTACAAACAATTATTCCGATTGAATTAGAAGAAGAATATATTGAAAGAGCTTTAAAACTAGAAGAAAATATCAAAGACCTGGACCCCGAATTAAAACAATTTTATTTAAGAAGTCAATTTAGGCATTTTAATAATTCATTTAGGCTTTGGCTTACAAAAAATAAAAAATTAAGTTTAAAAATTCAATTAAAAGATGACAAGGTTGTCATCGAACCGAGATAAATGTTATTTCAAAAAAAAATTGTTTTTCTAAAAAATCATATCAATAAAATAGGTGGATTAGAAAAATATTCTTATAGAATTTTCAATGAATTTATCAAGCTTGGATATGACGTCTCTGTTCTTACAACATCAACGATTCAAACAATTAACCCTAAAATAAATATTATTCCTTTAAAGGCCTCTTCACCGGTAAATTTTATCAAGCTTAAACATTTTGATCTGCTTTGCAAGGATTGGCTAAAAAGAAATTTTCCTCCTATTATTTTTGGGTTAGATAGGACTACTTTTCAAACTCATTTAAGATTAGGCAATGGAGTTCATAAAGCCTTTTTAGAAAGAAGATCCTTGATAGACAGTCCATTTAAACATTTTACCCATCGGTTCAACCCTCTTCACAAAACCCTTTTGGAAATCGAAAATAGAGCCTTTCATTCACCTATTCTACAAGTCTTATTTACAAATTCCAATATGGTAAAAGAAGAAGTCATAAAATATTATGATATTGATCCAAAAAAAATATGTGTGCTTTACAATGGAGTTGAATGGCGTGAGATGGAAGAGCCTTTTTCTAATTGGACGGAAAGAAAAAATAGAATAGCTCAAAAACTGAACTTAGATCCTTCTCTTTTTCATTTTTTATTTATCGGGAACGGATTTAAGCGAAAAGGTTTAAATCTTCTTTTAAAAAGCCTTGCAAATATAGATAGAGACGATTTTCATCTTTCTATAGTTGGAAATGATAGAGATATTAACAGCTATAAAAAACTTGCTACAAAATTAAAGCTCAATAACAAAGTAAGCTTTTATGGACCAAGAAATGATATTCTCGATTTTTATTGTTTAGCAGACACTCTTGTTATCCCCTCTTTTTATGATCCTTTTGCTAACGTAACCATTGAAGCTTTAGCTATGGGAGTTAAAGTAATTACATCTAAATTTAATGGAGCTTATGAAATATTAACTTCCGAAAATGGCCTAATAATAGACAAGATTATTGATATTGATAATTTTACAAATTGTCTAAAAGAAGCTCTTGACTATCCAAAAACTACTAAAAATGCTTATAATATTAGGCAAACTGTAGAAGCGTTTGATTTTTCTTATACTTTAAAAAAGTTAGTAGACCATACAACAAATTATGTTTAAAAGGACCTTAAACTATTATTTATTAAGGGTATTGACCATACCTTTTAGTTATCTTTCCTATAAAACACTTCATTTTATTGGAAGATTAATAGGCATTTTAGCTTTTTATACAATGAGGGATTTTAGAAAAAGAGCACTGAGCAATTTAGCACTTGCAACAGATCTAAACCTTTCAAAAAAAGAACTTATCGATATTGCAAAAAAATCTTTTGAAAATTTAGCTATAAATGTCCTTGAATATGCAAAACTTGGCAAAGACCCCAATCTAGAAAAACTAATTCAATGTGAAAATCCTCAAACTGCAAATGAGCTTTTCAACCAAAAAAAAGGGATAATATTTTTCTGCGGCCATCAATCAAATTGGGAAGTACTTTTTTTAGATGGCAATTCAAGAATGAAAGGCATAGCGATTGGCCGTCCAATCAAAAATGAGAAGCTCTATCAGTGGATAGTTAAGATAAGAGAAAAAATGGGAGGGAAAATAATTGCTCCCCGAAATGCAGTTAAAGAAGGCCTTCGCAACCTCCGCAGAGGCATCTTCATGGGTATTGTTGGTGACCAGGGCATGCCTGACAGCAACTATTCCTTTCCTTTTTTTGGAAGAAGGGCCTGGACCTCTACAGCACCTGCTCTTTTGTCATATAAGACAAACAGCCCTATAATAGTTGCAACAACACGAAGGGAAGATGGAGGATATAAAATCCATTATTCCGATCCAATCTGGCCGGATCAGAATGCTCCGGTTGAATCTGAAATAACAAGGCTGATGAACAGCTCTCTTTTACTATTACAGGAAAGCATCCGCCAAAGCCCGGGAGAATGGCTCTGGCAGCATAACAGATGGAAACAACAAACTCCTAAAATGCTTTATAAGGAATTCCGTCAGGACTGCATATGCATAATTCTTCCTGAAGACAATTTTTCTGAAATTGCCCAACACCTTCCGACATTAAAAAAGATTTATCATAGGGATTTTATAATCCTGTTTATTCCTGAAAAATACAAAAATGAAGAACTTATTGAAGCCGATGAAAGGCTCTACTATAAAGAAATTAAAGAAACACTGATAAAAGATTACAGGTTTAAATTAATCTTTAATTTTACTGATTATAATAAAATCCATTCCCATTTTGAAAAACTTAGTACCTTCGAAACTTTATCAATAAAACATTTAAAATATTTAGCTTCATTTCATCTTCCAAAAGAAGAATTAAGCGATCTATCAAAAGTACTTAAAGCGGCCCTTTGCAGGCCGGGAGCTATAATATAATATGCCACACAACCGTTTTTACATTGATCATGAATTTACGAAAAACTCTTCTATATCCCTTACAGGAGATGAACATCATCATATAAAAGTGATGAGAGCCAAGAAAGAAGATCTGGTTGAATTAGTAAACGGGAAGGGATCATTAGCTACAGCTGAAATTTTAGAAATAAAAAAAAATGAAACACTTTTAAGTATTAAATCGGTGATTTTAAAAAAAGAAGATGAAAACAAATTAGTATTAGTACAGTCGCTAATCAAACCACATCGCCTAGAGTTTGTTTTGGAAAAAAGCGTTGAGTTAGGAATTTCTGAATTTTGGATATTTAGTGCAGACTATTCTGAAAAGCAAAACATTTCAGAGAATAAATTAAACCGCATGAACTTAATATTAATATCAGCTATGAAGCAATGCGGAGCACTTTACTTACCTTCGATAAAATTCTTCGACAGTCTAGAAGAGGTCAGTTTAAATTCCACCAATTGTTATTTTGGGGATGTTGACGAAACAGCTCCAAAATTTATTGATGTTTTTCAAAAGTCAAAAAAAGAAACTTATCTAATAGTGGGACCTGAACGGGGCTTTTCTGAAAAAGAACTTGATTACTTAAAGTCTTCGCTAAAAGCCAAGAATGTAAAACTGAATAATAATATTCTTAGATCTGAGACAGCAGCAATAGCCTTTGCAACTATTGCTGCACAGCTTCAAATAACTTGAAAAGTTGGAATTATCTATTTATTCCAACTCTTTTAAAAGAGAACGTAAATGTTTTATTCTCATATACAATTCTACATACTCTCTATGTTGTGAATCTGTAAATCTTCCAAACCTTAATGACATCTTTTTAAACTTTTGTTCTTTTTCTTGAATTGATTATATAAGAATCTTAACCTTATTTCTCTTCTTCTGATGGCTTATAAATAAGGGCTTTTTGAGGGTCTAGAAACACCTCTTCATCTTCTTCTAGGATATCGATAGCATTATTCGCTCTGGTAATTAGAGGGATGTCATATTTTTGTGCAGCCGACATAGCAAAGCTTTCAGAAAAGGCATCGAGCTTGCTATTTTGAAGTATAACGCCATTAGAGGCTTTCATAAGATCCAAATATTTTTCATTACAGGCTCTCAAGATAATGATTTTTCCTTTTATATCCTCTGTTTCTTTCCGTCCGATAAAGAGAACTTTGGTAATTTTACCTTTTACTTTCCTACCAAAACCTTTATATCCCCTAACTAAGACATTTCCGATGCTTTCAACCATCATCATATTAGTTGAACCTTTAGCGCCAAATGGATAGGTAGAAATCAAGACAATCAAATCTCCAAAGGTAAGATAGTCATTCTGAATGGCAAAATGACTTAGAATTTTAAAGGCATCAAATTCGGTCTTCCAATTTTCAGAACAAACGGGAATTAATCCCCAATTAAAAGCCATCTGATGATATTTTCTATCTTTTTTAGTAAGAACAATAACTGGTATTTCAGGGCGAAGCCTAGTTAAAAGCCTTGCAGTAAACCCGCTTGATGTTAAGGCAAAAATTGCCTTGGCATTAGAATTATAAGCAGTTTTAACTGTTGCGATAGCTACAGACGTTGAAACATCTTCTCTTTCTGTATGAGCCTGTTTATAGAAAAAATTCTTATAATCAAAATCCTGTTCGGCCTGTTCTATGATCTGCTTCATCTGAATAACTGTTTCAATGGGATATTTTCCTGCAGCGGTCTCACCTGAGAGCATAACACAGGAAGCGCTGTCATAAATTGCATTGGCAACATCTGAAACTTCGGCTCTTGTTGGTCTTGGGTTATTGATCATAGATTCTAACATTTGAGTTGCTATAACAACCGGTTTATAAGCTTCAGAGCATTTAGCAACCATAATCTTTTGGAGTTTTGGAACTAAACTAAGATCTACTTCAACACCCAGATCTCCTCTTGCTATCATAATTCCATCTGCAACATCAACGATCTCATCAAAATTGTCTACACCTTCGCTGCTTTCTATTTTTGCAATCACCATTATTTCCGGCTGGCCTTCATCTTCCAAGATCTGCTTTATCGTTAAAATATGCTCTGCAGATCTTATAAAAGATGCCGCAACGATATCTATTTGATGCTTACAGCCGAATTTTAAGTCTATAACATCTTGTTCTGTAACTGCAGGAAGAGGCAGCTTGGCATTTGGGATATTAACCCCTTTTCTACTTTTTAAAATGCCATCATTTTGGAATTCAATAATAATCTCATTTTCATGTCTGCTGACAATTTTTGAACTTATATAACCATCATCAAATAAAATTTTTTGAGATTCTTTTAAACCTTGAAGCACACTAAAGGGATTTATCGGTATTTCATCATCCGCTTTAGCATCCTGAACCAATTTATACTTTTGTCTCGCTTTTATATTAAGATCATTTTTTAAAACGCCAACACGGATCTCAGGCCCTTTGGTATCTAACATAATTGCAATAGGCTTATTGCATTCATCTCTTGCTTTTTTGATAAATTCGATAACTTTTAAATGCTCTTCATGAGTACCGTGAGAAAAATTAAGTCGGGCAACATTCATGCCAACATTAATTAATTCTTTAATTTTCTCTAAAGAATTGGTAGCAGGACCAATTGTACAAATAATTTTAGTTCGTCTATTCATTATATTTTGTCTTTTTTACTATCTATATTTGATAGAATCCTTGAAATTGCATAATATTATATATTATCAACCTCTTAATTAGAATTATAGGAATTGTGAATAATCGTCAAATCGTTTTAAAGAAAGTTAAGGTCCATAACTTAAAAGAAGTTGACCTTGAACTGCAACCATTTGAGCTTATAGTATTTACGGGAGTTTCCGGATCTGGGAAATCTTCTTTGGCCTTTGATACAATTTTTGTAGAGGGACAGAGAAGATATATTGAGTCGCTATCCCATAGCGCAAGAAGAAACCTCCATGAAATGCCAAAACCTGAAGCTCAGCTGATATCCGGGCTGTCGCCGACTATAGCTGTAGAGCAAAAGACTATTCATAAAACCCCTCGGTCCACAATAGGGACAATAACAGGAATTTACGATTATTTTAGAGTTCTTTTTGCCAGGATCGGCATTGCCCATTGTCCAATAAGCGGTGAGGTAGTAACAGCGCAGAGCAAAGAAAAAATCCTTCAAAAGCTATCCAATATTGAGCCTAATAAAAAAATTATTGTTTTAGCCCCCTTTGCAAAAGATAAAAAAGGAGCTTTTAAAGACGAGTTTTTAGAAATTACAAAAAAGGGTTTCGTAAGAGTTCGAATAGATGGAGAAATATTCGATTTATCGGAAGCTCCTGTTTTAGATCCAAAAAAAGCACATGATATTGAAATAGTGATCGATAGGATTACTACTTCAAAAGAAAGCGAACAAAGGCTTTTTGAAGCAGCCACCTCAGCACTAGAGGTAGGCGAAGGACAATTTTCTCTATTAGATTTAGATACAAATGAAGAGAAGCTTTTTTCGCAGCATGCCTATTCGAAAAAATCTAATATTTCCTATGGCCCCTTATCCCCAAAAGATTTTTCTTTCAACCATCCCGCAGGCATGTGTGACAAATGCCAAGGACTTGGCGATGTTTTTGAATTTGACATAGAAAAAATAATAAATCCCAACTTAAGCATTTCTGAAGATTGCTGTCAAATTGCCGGCCACTACAATACAGTACGTTACAAAAACATCTATGATAATTTAGCCAAATTGTATGATTTTGATGTAACAACCCCATGGAAAGATCTCTCAGAGAAAGCAAAAAAGGTATTGCTCTATGGTACAGAAAAAAAATGGACAAGAATGCTTTTTGTCCATTTAAGAAAAAAAATAAAATGGCATGAGCTTATCCGCTGGCAAGGAATATTATTTGAAGCTCATAAAAGATTAAATGAAGCCAAATCTGAAATATATAAGAAGCGCATTCAAGAAATGATGACCCATATGATATGTCCTGACTGCCGGGGAGTAAAAATAAAAAAATATCCTGCTGCCACTGAAATAGATGATAAAAAAATATATGAACTGACTGCCCTTCCCATCTCTGAACTGAACGATTTTTTTAAAAAAATAAAGCTCTCTAGTGAAGATTTACTTATCAGTAAGGACTTAATATCTGAAATCAAAAAAAAACTGCAGTTTTTGATTGATGTAGGACTCCATTATCTAACATTAGACAGGACATCTCCCACCCTTTCCGGAGGAGAATCGCAAAGGGTAAAACTTGCCTCGCTAATAGGCTGCGGCCTTTCCGGAGCAACCTATGTCCTTGATGAGCCATCAATAGGTCTCCACCCTGAAGACCATCACAAATTAATAGACACCTTGATAGCTTTAAAGAATGTAGGCAATACCATAATAGTAGTTGAACATGACAAAGATACAATAGAAGCTGCTGATACAATTGTAGATGTAGGACCGTTGGCAGGTAAAAAAGGCGGGGAGATAGTTGCAAAAGGAACGCTACAGGATATTATGTCCAATGAACGATCCCTTACCGGACAATATCTTTCAAACAAATTAGAGATAGCAGTTCCCAAAAATAAAAGAAAACCCTCCGGTAAAAAAATTACCATTACAAATGCTACTCATCACAATTTAAAAAATATTGATGTTTCTTTTCCTCTTGAATGTTTTATTTGTGTAACGGGAGTATCCGGCTCTGGAAAATCTTCTTTAATATCCGATACACTCTTTCCGGCTTTATCCAATGAACTGATGCGTTCTAAAATTAAACCGGGCAACTTCGATAAAATTAAAGGCATAGAAAACATTACAAAGATTATCTTTGTCGATCAATCTCCTATAGGACGCTCTTCCAGATCTAATGCAGCAACATATATAAAGCTCTACGATGATATCAGAAATTTTTATGCTGAGCTAAATTTAAGCAAGATGAAAGGCTTCTTACCGGGTCATTTTAGTTTTAACGTTAAGGAAGGCTCCTGTCCATACTGCAAAGGCCTTGGCAAAGTACGTATAGACATGGACTTTATGGAAGATGAGTGGACAACCTGTATGCAGTGCAAAGGAAAAAGGTTTGATCCGGAAATCTTAGAGATCAAATACAAAAACAAAAGCATTTTTGATGTATTGGAAATGGATATAGATGAAGCGATAATATTTTTTGATTCTATCTTTCCTATTAGAAGAAAATTGGAAGTGCTGCAAAGAGTTGGACTTGGATATCTTCCATTAGGGCAAAGTGCGACAACACTTTCCGGTGGAGAGGCTCAAAGAGTAAAACTGGCAAAAGAACTTTCAAAACAATCTATGGGATCTACTTTTTATATTTTAGATGAGCCGACAACAGGACTTCATTTTGAAGACATGAAAAAGTTATTAGCAATACTACATGAACTTGTTGATAAAAAGAACACCGTCTTAGTTATTGAGCACAATATGGACTTTGTCAAAACTGCCGATTGGATTATTGATATGGGCCCCAAAGGAGGAAAAGAAGGCGGAGAGATAATTAACAGCGACACTCCTGAAAATCTGTCAAAAACAAATAGCGCTACAGGAAGAGCATTAAAAAAAGCTTTAAAATTTATCATGCCTAAAGCAATTAAGAAAAAAGAAGAGCTCTCCCCTCCCAAATTCATAGAAATAGAAAATGCTCATCATAACAACTTAAAAAACATAAATATAAAAATCCCTCACAACAAAATCTCTATTTTCACAGGACCTTCCGGTTCCGGAAAAAGCTCATTGGCCTTTGATACTATTTTTGCAGAAGGCCAGCTGCGCTATATGGAAGCGCTGCCTCCATATGCCAGACAGTTTTTAAAACAAATGCCAAGGTCGGACGTTGGAAAAGTTGATAATCTATTCCCCTGCATTGCCATAGAACAGAAAGGGCATAGTTTAAATCCAAGAAGTACAGTCGGCACTATTACAGAGATCTATGACAACCTGCGTCTTTTATATGCCCATCTGGGAACAGCTTATTGTCCTGAAACAAATGAACCGATAAAAACAATCAGCAAGGAATATGTCGTAGAGAGGATTTTGTCTTTTAAAGACGAGAAAATACAAATACTCGCCCCTATTGAACTTGCCTCTAATGAATCATTTGAAGATTTAATCGATAGATTAAACAGACAGGGATATTTACGAATCCGTCTAAATAAAAAGTATTATGAGCTTGATGAAAAAATAACTTTTACCAAAGGTCTTAAAAATGAAATTGAACTGGTAATAGACCGGATAAAAGTTGAAAACAGTATTAAATCAAGACTTTTTGAAGCTATTGATACAGCCTCAAAAATTTCAGATGGAATAATCCTTATTGCCAAAGAAAATGAAGATATAAAATTTAATCTCTCCTTTGCTGTAGAATCTACAGGGAAATCCTATCCTCCTATTACTCCGCAGAGCTTCTCCTTTAATTCAGAAGCTGGCATGTGCCTTGAATGTCAAGGCATCGGATATATATTTGGAAGTACGATTTTTACAGAAAGATCAACTTTAAAACTAAATATAATCGATCTTTTCTATGAACTGATTGGAGATGATGATGACTCTATCCATCTTTTAGAAGAATATTTCTATTCTAAAAAGATCGATCCCTATATCGCAATGAAAGATCTTTCACCAAAAGATTTAAATCTTTTAATTTTCGGGGATAAGAATGAGTATAAAACAAAAGAAGGTTTTTCTTTTAAATACCGCGGAATAAATGCCACTCTTCAAGATGTTGCAAAACATGCCAACCATCTAATTAGAGAACCTCTAATTCCTCTTATGGAAGAAAGAACATGTCATTCATGTAATGGCCAAAGACTAAACCCGCTAGCTAGAAATGTAAAAATAAATAACGTTTCAATAACCGACCTATGTTCTTTTCCGCTTGATAAAGCTCTTAATTTTATTTCATCTATAAAACTAGACAAAGCCAAAGAAAAGCTCTTGAAAGATGTTTTAAAAGAGATAAAAGAGAACCTTTCATTTTTAATTGAGATTGGTCTTAGCTATATATCGCTAGACCGTTCAGCGCCCACTCTTTCCGGAGGAGAGATGCAAAGGATACGCCTTGCACGGCAATTAGGATCCAAACTCACCTCCTGCATATATATTTTAGATGAGCCGACCGTAGGTCTTCATTCATATAATGCCCATTTATTGATAAATGCCCTAAAAAAACTAAAAGATAACAATAATACATTAATATTAGTTGAGCATGATCCTTTGATTATAAAAGAAGCAGATTATATTTTTGATTTTGGACCGAAAGCAGGAAAAGAAGGCGGCAAAATTATTGCCGAAGGAACTTTTAGTGAAATCTTAAAAAATCAAAAGTCCCTAACCGGCCAATATCTAAAAGAAAAGAAAAAAGCCCTTCCATTAACACAAAGAAAAGATATATCTAACAAAAAGCTTAAGATATTAAATGGCCAGCTCCATAACTTAAAAAATATAGATGTAGATTTCCCTATATCTGCCATGACAACTATAACAGGAGTATCGGGCTCGGGAAAATCCACCTTGATACATTATATTTTGAAAAAAGCACTTTCTCTGGGTTTAAAACAGAAAAGCGATAAAATAGATTTAAGCTATGCTCAAGTTGAAGGAATATTAAATTTTGATAAAGTGATCTATCTTGATCAAAGTCCCATTGGACAAACCTCCCGTGCTGATGTAAGCACCTATTCAGACATAATGCCATTTATTAGAAAACACTATGCCTCTTTAAAACTAGCCAAAGCAAAAGGATTATATCCCAGACATTTTTCTTATAATCATCTTAAAGGCATGTGCCGTAACTGCTGGGGAATGGGATATAAGACTATCGATCTGCAATATCTTCCCTCTGTAAAAGTTGAATGCGACGTCTGTCATGGAAAAAGACTTAACCCAATAAGTTTAGAAGTGAAATATAAAGATAAAAGCATCGGAGATATTTTAGATTATACAATTGATCAGGCCAAAGAATTTTTCTCAGTGATTCCTCATATAGTAAAAAAATTGGATATACTTATTGAAGTAGGCTTAAGCTATTTAAAACTAGGACAAGAAATAGCTACCCTCTCCGGTGGAGAAGCTCAAAGAATCCGTCTCTGTAAAGAGCTTTCTAAAAGATCTACAGGAAAAACCCTATATCTCTTTGATGAACCTTCTGTCGGATTAAATAACACCGATATAGATAAGCTCTTAAAAATCTTCTATAAGCTAACAGATAAGAAAAACACTCTAATACTCATCGAACACAATTTAGATATAATAGCCAGCTCGGATTATATTATTGATGTTGGTCCAGGTGCCGGAGAAAAAGGCGGAGAAATTGTTGCTATAGGAAGGATTGAAGATATTGTAAATGTTGAACAATCTCATACAGGAAAATATCTTAAAGAATACTTATAAGAATTAAGCTGGTTGATAAACCTGACTAGGTTGTCTAACCAAACTATTTATCTTGTTGAAAACCCAATCAAGATAACTTCCTTGAACTGCTTCAGGACTTTTATCAATAGCCGGTACACTTTCTTCTTCAGCTGGAGCGTTCCTTAAGCTTGGGAAGTAGTTCATCCAAAAGGATGAAAGAGTTCCCATTAACATCATTGCATAATAGATAGTTGCTGCAGAAGCTGTATGAAGAAGGTTAGATTCAACGAAAGCACTAACGCTTAATGCAGCTGAAAAAATTCTTAATCCTTCAGTAGCCATTCTTTTATTTAATTCTTTTTTTATTGTTTCTATTAATTCTAGATAATCTTCTTCTTTAGCCTTGTTAATAGAAGCAACTAATTCCTTGCCTATTACACTTTCTAAAAGCAATTTATTATTTTCATCCTTAACTAAAGACTTTAATGCCTTTAAATCGTTTACTTCTTTAATCAAGTTTTTAGCTTTTACTACTTTTGACAAATTATAAAAACCTAATCCCAATACAAACGATGAACAAAGAGCAAAAGCTCCCTTAAAAACTATTGGATTAGAAAAATGTACTAATGAGCTTACACCTAAAAAACAGATTACAGCACCAAAAATTGCAGTAATAACAGCCTGAATTTTCTGCTCTCTATTTTTTGCATTTTTATAGTTCATAACAGCCTGTGTCATAACACCTGCGCCAACCAATAAGTTTAAGCCCCCGAAAATTGGAGCGGCTACAGCATTAATTGCTAAAACAGCAGGTAAAATGGGATGAAAGATAGCAATCGAGGCAATCAATAATGAACCAAGTAAGAAAATAGTGGCTATATCGGCTAATTTACTTGGAATAATCTGTTTTCTAAATATATAATCAACGGCAGAGATAGCTCTTTTTGGAAGAATAGTCCTGTCTAATATTGCTAATATAGCTTTTTCTGAAGACCCAATAGAGGTCAATTTATAAGTCTGAAAACCAAAAATATTGTAATAAATTCTCTTTAATTCAAAGCTATTATCACTTTTGATTATGACTTGATAATCTGTTAGATTTTCAAAAGATTTAGAAGCCACAGCTTTAATTTTAGACAAAAGAGCTTCGCCCTGAACTTTCAGGTCATACCCCTTATAAGAAGCAGTCTCTACTACTCCCTTCTTAACAGATATTGTTCCTATTGCTGTGCTCATTTGGTTTTCCTTCCTTAGCTTAACCAAGACTTATTATATGGTAGCAAATTATTAAGATTTTGTCAAGATATATTTTGAGGCTAAATCAGCATAAGCACATGATTACAAGCCACTTAGCAAACATGCAAGCAAGATCTAGGATTTATAAAAATAGCCTTATTTTTAACCTTTTTTCAAAAGAGAGGCTTATTTCTATAAATCTTATCTTTATTAATTATTCTTTCTTGATTAAACTCAAATTTAAGGATTAATTTGTTTCTAGGAGAAAAAACATCATGGCTCATCCTATTATGTCTAAGAAAAAAGCACATGTATTATCAGTTGCTTTATTTTTAATTGGACTTGCAGTACTTACCTATTTAAATACTTGGTGGCCGGCAATTATGCTCGCTGTTGGAATTCCACTTGCTCTTCGTCAATATCTTGTTGGAAGAAGATTTGATATGACGGTTTCATTAATCATTTTTATTGGAGCATTTGTAACTGTTCAGTTCAACCTACCATGGAAATATCTACTTCCAGTTCTATTTACTTTAGGTGCGATCTACATCTTTTTCAGAGAATTTTTTGGAAATAAAGATATTGAAGAAGAAATAGAAGATGAAAATATAGAAATTGAAGAAGAAGAGGAAGAAGAAGAGCCACATCATAAAAAGTAGCTTTTCTTAAAATTTAGTTTTCTAAATTTATATATTTGAATTATTAAAGCAAAATACCGACTTTTAAAAGTCGGTATTTTTTTTATATAAGATGCATTACTTCTTTAACTTCATTTAAAGTATTGATAGTCACTTTTAGAGCTTCCTCTGTTCCTTTTTTCAAGATCTCTAATAGATAATTTTTATCTTTTTCAAGTTCTGCTCTTTTCTTTCTAATAGGCTCAAGAAATTCTTCTAATACTTCCA
>CAYNVX010000026.1:0-15107 GCA_964400755.1 uncultured bacterium
AGGATATAAGCTTTTGCTTAGAAGTTCCAAAGGAGTGGGACAAGACGATTATTTAGTTGAAGCAGTAGAAATTGTTAATTTCAATAATTCAATCTTTTATAGATCTTTAGAACGGCCTAGATCATTTCTGGTCCCAGCTACAGATTTTGAAGTTTTAGAAGAAAAAGAAACAAGACTTCCTCTTAAAAAGACAACTATAGAAAAGTCTATTAAGATCGGTGGAGGAAGAGATGATTATGAAGATTATAATGATGAAAAAAGGAAAAAGAAGCATAAAAAGAAAAAACATCAAGATCAAATAGAAACTAAAGAAATAATAGAACCTGCTAAAGAAAAAGGAGGTGAGCAGATTGAAGAAACGCAAGTTTCTTCATCGATAATCAGAAAATTATTCCCGCCCCCGCCAACACTCATTAAAGAAAAACTCAATTATTCTAGAGACAATAAAGAAGTTAAAGAAGCTTTTTTGGAAAAAGCAATAGAAGTTCAGCAGGAAATATTGGAAAAAGAGATTATTACAGAAGAAGATGTCTCTAAAATTGATATTGAAGAAGAAACAGAAGAGAACAAGTTTCCTTTAGATGATGAGCAAGAATAATTTCTTCTTTTAGAAAAATAGTTTTTCGAATAAACTTATACGAAAAATTATAAGTTTAAATGCTCGGATGGTGGAATAGGTAGACACTAGGGACTTAAAATCCCTTGGTAGAAATACCGTGCCGGTTCGAGTCCGGCTTCGAGCAATGCCAAACCGTGAGAGGGCTAGGTCTGTTCTATTAAGAGACTTGAGTGCCTCTCTTTTTTTTGATCTTATTAATATTAAAGTATAAAGCGATATAGTTAATTATAACATTCTTATTATTAGAGGGTTATGTAAGTGTAATTCTTTTTTGGTTTATTTTTAGAGCATTAAAATTCTTTTTAGGTTTATAATTTAGACAAATAAATTAACATTTAGGATTGTATTTTAAACATGAAAAGATTAATTGATTGGCACTTATTAAAGTGGAAAGACGAAAAAAGACGCAAACCTCTTCTTCTAAGAGGTGCAAGGCAAATTGGAAAAACATACTCAATTAGGCAATTTGCAAAGAACTTTGATTCTTTTGTTGAGTTAAATTTCGAGCTTACTCCTGAAGCTAAAACGATATTTGAAAAAGATTTGCAACCAAAAAGAATTATTTGGGAATTGGGTCTTTTAACACAGACAACCATTATACCAGGCAAAACCTTACTATTTCTTGATGAGATTCATGTGGCTCCTCAAGCTATTTTAGCACTACGGTATTTTTATGAATTAATGCCAGATATTCATGTAATAGCAGCAGGATCTTTGATAGATTTTGCTATTGAAAAAGTTGGAATGCCTGTTGGTCGAGTGAATATGCTCTATTTATACCCACTTTCTTTTATTGAGTTTTTAGCAGCTACAAATAATTCTAGATTTATTGAAGCTATTTTAGAAAAAAAGCAATTATCGGATATTCTTCATGATAAATTACTTGATCTTTTAGGCCATTATCTTGCAATTGGAGGCATGCCAGAAGCGGTTCAGGCTTGGGTAGAAACCAAGGATCCGAGGGCTAGTTACGAAGCGCAAAAAGGTCTTGTAGAAACTTATCGACAAGATTTTCCAAAATATGCAAAAAAACACCAATTTTCTTACTTAGATATTCTTTTTAATCAGATTCCTCATTTTATTGGCAAGCAATTCAAGTTTTCCGAAATTCACGGGGATTATAAAAAAAGGGAATTAGCACCTTCTTTGGATCTTTTACGAAAAGCTAATGTCATCCATCAAATAAATCATACTTCTGCACAAGGGCTTCCTTTAGGGGCTGAAATAAATCTCAAGTGGTTTAAAATTATTTTTCTTGATGTAGGAATATTACAAAATCTTTTAGGTCTTGATCTTTCCGCTTGGTTTTTGAATCCTGATAGAAATCTTATTAATAGAGGCACAATAGCTGAAGCTTTTGTTGGACAAGAACTTTTAGCTTATTCATCTCCGATATCAAAAAACGAACTCTATTTTTGGAAAAGAGAATCTAAGAGTGCTCAATCTGAAATTGACTATGTTTATGATTTTCAACATAAAATACTACCCATTGAAGTAAAAAGTGGTCATGGCACTACTCTTAGAAGTATGCATAGATTTTTAGAAGAACATAAAAATTCTAAATTTGGTATACGTTTTTGGGCTGAAAATTATTTAACAACAGATAATATTATTTCTAGACCTCTGTATAGTATATGTACATTGGCACATTTAGATCAGCTTAAAGCTATACATAGTATTATATCTGATTAATGACTTTTTAATATTCTTAATTAGGAAAAGATTTAAAATCCCCTGCATAAAATATCGTGCCGGTTCGAGTCCGGCTTCGAGCAATGCCAAACCGTGAGAGGGCTTGGTCTGTTCTATTAAGAGACTTGGGATGCCTCTCGTTTTTTTTATCTATTTATAAAAAAATTCAGCTTTACATTTGATCCTTTTGGGACAGTGTTTTAACGAAGTTCAGCTGAAAGATCTTATATCATTTTTTTGAAGATGGAACGTTAAATCCTCAAAAAATGTTTATTCAAGATCGTGTTCCTGTTGGAATGTTTATGGATGTGAGCGAGTTAGTTCTATTTCAGTTGTCGGAAACTCTTTTGTTGATGAAAAGATATAAAAGAAAAAGAAATCTAATTCATATTTTTATCTATATAAAAGGTTGTTTGCTTTAATTGAATTGTTTTTTATTTTGAAAATCCAATTAATAAGTTTTGCAATCCACCATGTAACAAACATAATTCCTCCTATTAAGCCCCATTCCATGAATCCTAACGGAACTGTTTTGAATACTATTTGCAATGGAGGCAGGTAAAGAACAATTAATAATAGAAAAAAGGAACTAGCTAATGCTACAAGAAGCATTGGATTTGAAAAAAAGCCGATATTATACTGAGATCTAACCATTTGAACTCTTGCAAATTCTAATATTATAAGAGTGCTAAAAGCCATTGTTCTAGCTAAATTGGCGCTAGTACGCAGGCCAAAATGACAAGCTACAATAGTCCCAATTGTTATAATAATAGCAATTGAAAATATCTGAAGATTAAAACGTAAATTTAAAATAGGTTTTGACGGATCTCTTGGAGGCCTTTTCATTGCTGTTGGGTCTATCGGATCCATCGCAAGTGCGATAGCCGGGAATCCATCAGTTACGAGATTAATCCATAAAAGTTGAATGGCTGATAGAGAAATGAAAGGATGGCCGTCAGGATCTTTAAAACCTAATGCCATACCAATAAAAATTACAAAAATTTCAGCTATGTTCGAACAAAGAAGGTAACTTACAAATTTAATAATATTATCGTAAATTCCTCTGCCTTCTTCCACTGCATTTACAATTGATGCAAAATTATCATCCAAAATAATCATATCAGAAGCTTCTTTTGTAACATCTGTTCCGGTGATTCCCATAGAAATACCTATATCTGCTTCTTTAATTGCAGGAGCGTCATTTACTCCATCTCCTGTCATAGCCACAATCCGTTTCTTGGCTTTAAAAGCCTTTACAATTCTTAATTTATGTTCTGCTGAAACTCTAGAATAAACGGATATTTTATCTATATTATCTAATAATGTCTTATCATCCATTTGAGAGAGTTCCTCGCTACTTAAAGCTATAGATTCATCGTCCATCATATTTAATTCTTTAGCTATTGCCATTGCCGTTCCTTTATGATCTCCTGTAATCATAACAGTTCTAATTCCCGCATTCTTACATTTTAAAATTGCGTCTTTTACCTCAACTCTTGGGGGGTCTATCATTGCGAGGAGTCCAACAAAAATTAAATCTTCTTCAAAAGATACATTAATTTCTTTTACTTGCTTTAAATTTCTATAAGCTATAGCTAAAACCCTGAGTCCCTGATTTGTTAACGAATTATTTGCGTCTAATATATTTTGTCTGATTTGATCGGTTAATAGTTTAATTTCGCCGTTAAGAAGAATATTTGAGGATGATTTTAGAACATTATCTAGCGCTCCTTTTAATAAAAGAGTATTTTCTTCTTTAGTTTCTCTTAAAACGCTCATTTTTTTTCTTTCAGAATCAAAAGGTATTTCATATAAAAGAGGATACTGTTTTTCCATATCCGTTTTAATTAATCCGGCTTTCTGAGCAGCAACGAGCAGGGCTGCTTCAGTGGGATCTCCAACAATTTCCCATTTATCATTGACGAAGTTTAAGTTAGCATTGTTACACAAAACAGCTGTTTCAAGAAGTTTAAGTAGTTCTAAAGATTTTTGAGGATCTATTATTTTCTGATCATCTTTAAACTCACCTTTGGGTTCATAGCCACTTCCAGTCACATCAAGTACTCTTTCATTTACCCAAATTTTTTTAACCTGCATTTTATTTTGGGTTAAAGTTCCAGTCTTATCAGTGCAAATTACTGATGTACAACCAAGTGTTTCCACTGAAGGAAGACGCCTTATTAAAGCTTTTCTTTTAACCATTTTTCTAATGCCAATTGCAAGTGCAATCGTTACAATTGCCGGTAAACCTTCCGGAATAGCTGCAACTGCTAGACTAAGTGATGTAAGAATCATGTCAAGTAAAGGATTTTTTCGAAAAATTCCAAGAAAAAAAACTATGATTACAATCCCAAGAAAAAGATATATGAGCTTTAAACCTAACTTAGCAAGCCTTAATTGCAAAGGTGTTTTTTCTTCTTTTTTTACATCTAGCATGCTAGCTATCTTTCCAAGCTCTGTTTTTAAGGCGGTTTGAGTTACGATCATATATCCTTTGCCACTTGTTATTATAGTCCCCATAAAAGCCATATTTTTTCTATCACCAATGGCAAGGTCTTTATCAGGAAGAGGAGTTATTATTTTATATATCGAAGAAGATTCACCCGTTAAAGCGGCTTCTTGAGTTGATAATTGATATGTTTGAACAATCCTGCCATCTGCAGGTATTCGATCTCCACTTTCAATCAATACAAGATCACCTGGGACAAGATCATAAGAACCGATAGTTTGTAATTTTCCATCTCTTACGACTTTTGAAGTAGCAGTTACAAGTTTTTTTTAAGCCGGCTATTGAACTCTCAGCGCGATATTCCTGTATAAATCCTAGTATAGCATTGAAAATAACAATAACACCAATTGCTAAACTATCTATTATTTCTCCTAAAAATCCGGCTATTAAAGCTGCTATAATAAGTATCCATATTATTATGCTGGAAAATTGATTGATAAAAATCTTAAAAGCAGAGATTTTTTTTGGCTCAGGCAGCTTATTAGGACCATTTTTTTGCAATCTTTGTTTGGCTTCAGTATTTATTAATCCGTCATGAGTATTTGTTTTAAATTCCTCAGAAATTTCTTGGATGGATTTACTCCACCATTTTTCATTTTGATTCATTATTTATCTTAATTGTTTTTTTTTATTAACTTATCTTTTCTTGTTAAATAAATGAAGAAAATAATTAGTCATAATAGTATTAGCATTTCTTGTAATAAATAAATCCTTTTGATATCTCTCAGATTAAGAGGAAGAATATCAAGTAAGGCATATGTTAAAATTATTACATTTTTTTATTATTTTCATTTTTGTAGTAATTATTCTAAATGCGCCCGAGAATGGTGTTCTAATTAATACATTAAATAGATTAATTTCAAAAAAAGAAACTATGGAGCGAAAAAATGCATTAAACGGAAATAAGTATGATAAGAATGGTAATTATTTAATTAAAGATACATTCCAAAATAAGACTTTATTAAACTTAGATGAATTGAACAAAAGTCTATTTAAAACAAATCGGGATCTTGCAGCTATTCATACCCAAATACTTGAGGGTTTTCAATGTAGCTCTAGGAGATATGATAATTATTTGCATGAAGCTAATTTTTCAAAGATTCCAAAAGCGCTTTTTAATTCTTTTTTTCTTTCTGAAAACTTTCTTTCACAAGAAAGGCTTTATAAGCCTCTTGTTAAATTGACACACAACAAACAAAGCTCAACTATACAAGAGGTTGTTTCAAAAACTCAGAAAAAAAATATTTTATTTGAGAATTTAGACTTAAATGATTTAATCGCAAGCAATGAATCTATTAATAAAAGAAACTTGCTTAGAGATGATAATGATAGAACCTTTGAAATAGAAGATTTTTTTTTAAAAAAATCTTTTTTTAATTTAAATATAGAAAAAGATTTAAATCACAATCTGGATATTAAAGAAATTAAAACAAATAGTGATAAAATCATTAATCGTCCGATTATTCAAAATCTATATGATTCCAAAATTTCTGAGATAAATTTAGAGAATTTTGTTAAATTAAAAAATCCAAAAGAGATATTTGACCAGCCTAGATCTTTAGAAAAATTGCTAGTGCAAGAAAAAATCATTAAAAATGAAGCATGCTTTCTGCAAGAGGAAAAAATAATAGATAAAGAAGAAATTGATCCAAAGACAATAAAAAATAATATAATGATTGAAAATTTACATTTAAAGGATTTAATCGCAAATAATAGTATTATAAATAAAACAAAAGCATTAAAAGCCAACGGTTGTGAAAATGATAAAAAGGAAAAAGTTCTTTCATACGTAGATTCATTATTGAAGAAGCCTCCACTAGTTTTAAATGATCTTGTTGATAAGGTATTAAAAAATAATCCGGATCTTGCAGCTACAAAAAGAAGGATCGAAGCAAATGCTCTTGTAGTTCCACGTGTTCAAGTTCTAGATGATCCGCTATTAACTGTAATGAGACATGATAGCCCACTGCAATCAAACAGCCCTTTTTTTACCAAAATGCGCTATGAAGCAAGTCAATTACTTCCATTTCCTGGAAAACTACGACTTAAAGGACAAATTGCGCAGCAAATGCTTGAATTTGCACAAAATGAAGAAGAAACAACTATGCGTGAGCTTGTTTTGCAAACCAAAAGATTATATTATCAGCTTTATCTAAATTATGCCGCATTGAGAATTAATAAACAAAATCAGGAAATAATTACTCGCTTTATTGAAGATACTTTAGCTTTATATAAAACAGGTGAGGAAAAATACAATGAAGTTTTAAAAGCTCAAGTTGAATTACAATTACTAAAAAAAGAACTATTAAATCTTTTATCTGATCATGATTTCATTGTTTCTATGATTAATGCGATTTTAGATTATCCTCAAAAAAATGAAATTGGAAAGCCTATTGGATTTTTTACAGATGAAATTAATTATAAATATGAATTATTAGAACAAATTGCAGTGAATAATAGATCAGAATTGAAAGGGATAAAAGCTTTAGTTTCTAAGGAATGTTTCAAAGCTAAACTCGCTAAAAGAAATTACTTTCCTGATTTTAAAGTAATGGGTAGATATGAAGATAGGTTAGGAAGTAATCAAACATCTTGGGGAGTAGGTGTAACCGTTAATGTTCCAATTTGGATACCTCAAAAACAAAGAAGAGAAATGAAAGAGGCAATGAAAAATGCAAATGCTTTTCAAAAAGATTTAGAGTCTTTTGAAGCTAAAATTAGAGGAAATGTACGTGATCTACTATCAAAAATTGAATCCACCGAAGAAAAAATTGATTTATATGAGACCGGATTGGTTCCAAAAACTTCTGAAGCATTACTATCCGGTGAAGCGGTATACAAATCGGGTAAGGGGGATTTTTTAGTTTTACTTGATACTATTCGGCAATTTCAGGATTTTGAATTAGAATATGAAGCTGAAAGAGCTCAAAGAGAGATTCTTTTGGCTGAATTAGAAAGGACCCTTGGAGTCCCATTGGAGGATCTGACATGTTTTATAAGCAATTAATAACAAGTGTTTGTATGTTTTTTACTATTGCTCATGCATCTAATAATGTTCCGGGCTATGCTCCTGTAGAGATAGATCCCGAGCGTTTGCAATTATATGGAGTTACCTCTGAAATAGTAGAAATGAGAGATTTAACTAAAACTATTAGAACTGTTGGAATTGTCACTGTAGACGAAAGACGAATATCAAATATTCAAACGAAATTTAATGGTTGGATAGAGAAACTTTATGTGAATTTTACAAATGAATATGTAAAAAAAGGAGATCCTCTATTTAAAGTATATAGTCCTGAGTTATTCTCTACCCAAGAAGAATATTTATTAGCGCTAAAAGGAACGCAAAGGAAAATTGAGGGACGTTTTTCAGAAGAACTTCATAAATCTGATTTAGAACTTTTCATGGCAGCAAAAAAACGCTTAGAATTATGGGATATACCAACAGATGAAATTAAACGTTTAGAAAACACTATGCAAGCTTCTAAAACACTTTTGTTACGCTCACCTGTTAGCGGAGTTGTTACTCATTTAAATGCTTTTTTGGGAAAGAATGTGATGTCAGGCATGAATATATATGTCATTGCAGATCTATCGAAAATTTGGATATTAGGAGATATCTATGAACAGGATATAGATTTAGTAAATTTAGGTCAAAAAGCTATTCTTACAATAACTTCATTTCCGGCTCAATATGTAAAAAAAGAAATAACTTTTATAGATTATATTCTGGATGAAAGTGCTAGAACTGTAAAAGTTAGATTTGAATCAGATAATTTTGATTTTAGGTTAAAACCCGGAATGTATGGGACTGTTGAAATTCAAAAGAATATGGGAAAATCTTTAGCAATTCCTGAAGAAGCTGTTATCAATACCGGAGAGAGAAAAATAGTTTTTGTTGATAAAGGTCATGGTTATTTTGAACCTAGAGATATTGAAATAGGATTTAAAGCCGAGCAATATTATCAAGTGATATCGGGAGTGTCCCAAGGAGAAAGAGTAATTACTAGTTCTCAATTTTTAATAGATTCTGAAAGCAGACTCAAAGGATCAGGGGATGAAAAGGTAAAAGATTCGATTATGGAGAGAGGCAATGGTAGAAAAAATCATTGATTTTTGTGGTAGGAAACAACTTATTGTTTTTTTATCTTTCCTTCTAATATTAATATGGGCTTTTTTTGCTATTCGTAAAACACCTTTAGATGCTATTCCTGATCTTTCAGATAAACAAGTTATAATATTTACCGAATGGATGGGAAGAAGTCCTGATCTAATGGAAGATCAAATTACATATCCTATCGTTACAGCATTTTTAGCAGCCCCTAAAGTGAAAAATGTGCGTGGCTTTAGTATGTTTGGTCTTTCTTTTGTATATGTGATTTTCGAAGATGATACGGATATTTATTGGGCGAGAAGTAGAGCTGTTGAATATTTATCTAATGTTCAGGGACAACTGCCTGAAAAGGTAACACCTCAAGTAGGTCCGGATGCTACAGGAGTTGGTTGGGTATTTGAATATGCATTAGTAGATGAGTCAGGCAGACATAATCTTCAGGAGCTTAGAAGTTTCCAAGATTGGTATTTAAGATATTGGCTATCTTCCGTACCGGGTGTTTCGGAAGTTGCAAGCGTTGGTGGTTATCAAAAAGAGTATCAAGTAGAAATAGATCCTATTAAACTTCAAGCATATGATTTATCTGTTCCTCAAATTAAAAAAGCTATTCAAAGATCTAATAATGATGTTGGTGGAAGAGTCATTGAAATGACCCAAAGAGAATACATTATAAGAGGACGTGGCTATATTACAGATAAAGAGATGCTTGCAAAAGTTGTAGTTGGAACGGATAATAGGGGAACACCGATCACTATTGGAGATTTTGCTAAGGTTCAGGTTGGTGGGAATATTCGTAGAGGATTAGTTGATTTGGATGGTAAAGGTGAAGTAGTTGGTGGCATTGTTGTAATGAGATACGGAGAGGATGCCCTTAAATTAATAAATAGAGTCAAACAAAAATTTAAAGAGATGGAGCCTGCATTTCCTAAAGGAGTTAAAGTAGTTACTACTTATGATCGTTCAACTTTAATAAAAGATTCAGTTAAAACACTTGCTGAAGGTGTGATTGAAGAAGTAATAATAGTTTGTATAATTATTTTTATTTTTTTATTACATGTAAGATCAACCTTGATATCTGTTATAACTTTAATTGTTGCCCTTGTTATATCATTCATTCCTATGTATTATATGGGTATTACATCCAATATCATGTCTTTAGCAGGTATTATTATTGCAATTGGAGATGTAGTAGATGGAGCTATCGTCATGACTGAAAATGCCCATTTAAAACTACAAGAAAATCCTGATAAGGATCGAAAAGAGGTAATTATTGAAGCTGCAAGAGATATTGGGCCTAGCATTTTTTCATCTCTACTTATTATTGTAGTAGCCTTTATACCTATATTTTCTTTGCAAGCTCAAGAAGGTCTGCTTTTTTCTCCTTTGGCATATACAAAAACTTTTGCCGTTCTATTTGGAGCTATTTTAAGTATAACTTTAGTCCCGGCTCTTATGGTTTTGTTTATCAGAGGAAAAATTAGACCCGCTGAAAAAAATCCTGTAAACAGATTGGCGATAGCAATATATAAGCCAATTTTGCTCATTTGTGTGCGTTATCGCTATATGATTACATGTGCAGCTTTTGGCTTAATTTTGATAACCATTCCAGCTTTTTTAAAATTAGGTTCTGAATTTATGCCTCCTTTAGATGAAGGTACAATAATGTTAATGCCTATTACTACTCCCGGTATTTCAATAGAAGCTGCTAAAAATCTTACCCAAGTCCAAGATAAAATTTTATATTCATTCCCGGAAGTAAAATCAGTTTTCGGAAAAGCGGGTAGAGCTGAAACTTCTACAGATCCGGCTCCATTATCAATGATTGAAATTATCATTACCCTAAATCCAAAATCCGAGTGGCGAAAAGGGATGACAAAAGATCTTTTAGTAAAAGAAATGGATAAAGCTCTGTCACTAGCTGGAGTTCAAAATGCATTTACTATGCCGATTAAAGCAAGATTAGATATGTTAACTACAGGTATTAGAACTCCAATTGGTATTAAAGTGTTGGGAGATAATCTTTTTACCATAAATGAAATCGGTAAAGAGTTAGAGGCAATATTTAGGGATATTCCTGAAACCAGAAGTGTTTATGCCGAAAGAGAATTAGGGGGATATTTTATTGATTTCACACCAAATCGTGAGGCTATTGCTCGTTATGGTTTAGAAGTATTAGATCTTATGGATATTGTTGAAACATCTATTGGAGGATTAGATATAAGTACAACAATTGAAGGAAGAGAACGCTATAAAATTAATATACGTTATCCTAGAGAGCTAAGAAATGATGTGGAAAAATTAAAACAAGTTTTAGTTCCCATCAGAATAAATCCAAAAGAAATGCCACCAGGACGATTTGAACATGTACCTTTAGGACAACTTGGAGAAGTAAAAGTAAAAATGGACGCTCCTATGATTAAAGATGAAGGAGGTTCCTTAAGCGGATGGATATATGTAGATCCTGAAACTAATGATATAGGAGGTTATGTAAAAAAAGCTAAAACAATAATTAATTCAAAACTTAAATTGCCAAAAGGGTATTTTCTAAAATGGACAGGACAATATGAATATTTAGAACGAATGCAAAATTTGATGAAATCTGTAGTGCCTCTAACATTATTGATTATTTTGATTATTCTATATTTCAATTTCAAAGGACTTGCGCAAACTCTAATTGTAATGTTATCTGTTCCTTTTGCAGCTATTGGTGGAATTTGGTTAATGTTCTTTTTAAATTATAATACTTCAGTTGCAGTTTGGGTTGGAATGATCGCTCTTCTTGGAATTGCCGCTCAAACGGCATCTATTATGGTAACTTATCTAGATAAAGGATTTTTAGAATGGTCAAATAAAGGAAACATGAATTCTAAAGAAGATTTGATAAAAATGGTAATTGAATATGGAAGTTCTAGAGTCAGACCTTTAATTATGGCGGTTGGATTAAATATAATGGGATTAATACCTATAATGTTAGCCAAAGGCACAGGATCTGATATTGCAAAAAGAATTGCAGCTCCTTTATGGGGAGGATTGTTATCTTTGACTCTTCTTACTCTTCTTGTGATACCCGCCATTTATGTTATTTGGAGAAATTTCCACTTGAAAAAGCAATTAAAAAAAGACTCTGAGATTATTAAGGAATGAACATAGATCTTTAGAGGTGAAAGATAAAGTTTGGACATTAATTTTAGATCAATAAAATATGGGACATTTCTTTTACCAAAAAAATCTAAAATGGACTAATTTCAACTAAAACAATGTTTTGTTTAAATCATTTTTTTTTAATCATTTAAGTTTAGTATAGTATAGTTTTTTGCTAAGAGCTGAAGACTTAAAATCCCTTGGGAGAAATCCCGTGCTGGTTCGAGTCCAGTTTCGAGCATTTTTATTCTAAATGACTTTCGTTAAAAAAAACAACTGTTTAATACATGTAAAATTTTTTATTGTTTTAATTGGACATATATTTTTATTTAGATTACTTTTTTTTAAATTTAAAAAAAAAGGATGATCATGGGGCATGTAAGAAAACAAGCTATTACATTCTTTTTGACAACAAAATGCAATTTAAAATGTACATATTGTTATGTATTTCAAAATTTAAAACTTGAAAAAGAAGATCAAAAATTAGATTTTTCATTTGCAAAACGAGGTCTTCTTGACTTTTTTAGGGATAGTCCTTCAAGACATATTAGATTTTATAGTGTAGGTGAGCCAACATTGGAATTTGATTTGATGAAAGATATTACTGAATATGCAAAAAGTTTAACAAAAGATAAATTGATAGTTGAATTACAGACTAATGGTGTTTTTTCAGAAAAGATAAGAAATTGGATTGTTGAAAACGTCAACATATTATGGGTTTCTTGTGATGGTCCTAGGGAAATACAAGATTTTCAAAGGCCTACAATTGATGGAAAGGCTAGTTCAAAAATAGTTGAAGATAATATAAGATTTTTTGCGAATCAAAAGCACATGCAAGTTGGTGTTAGAGCTACATTATCTGTAAGTGTTATTAAAAGACAGATGGATATTTTAAATTATTTTCACAATTTGAATATCAAATATGTTAATGTTCATCCTGCATGTGTAGCAGTTGAAAATGATAGAGAAAATGTTTTTAATTGGGATTCGATAGAATTTGCCGAAATTTTTTTACAAACACATAATGCTGCAAAAAAAATGGGTATTTTTTACAATACTTTATATATAACAAATTTTGATGAAAAAACAAGGCATGCATGTAGATCGACTGTACCTTATCCAGAATTAACAACTGATGGATATATTTCCTGCTGTGATTTTGGGCAGTTTGGACCAAAATATTCACCTGGAGCATTACAACAACTCATTTATGGCAAATATGATAAAAAAAATGATAAAATTGAATATGATGAAAATAAGATTCATAAGATTAGATCGCGTTGTGCAGAAAATTTAGCTAAAAGTCCTTGTAAGGATTGCGAATATGTATGTCATTGTTCAGGAGGATGTTTAGGGCAAGTTGTTAATGAAACTGGGAATATAATGGGATTGCATGAAAAAAATTGTGCTATAACAAAATATTTAGCTGCAAGAATGCCTTTAAATAAAGGATTATATCCTGTAGTTCATTCCTAGTGATTATAAAATGAAAATAATTTTTTAAATAAATTTTTTTAATATATATGAATGATTTATATGCTTTAGCTCTTATTCAGTTATTGGGAGCTATGTCTCCAGGTCCTGATAGTATGTTGGTAATGAATAATTCATTGTCCGGATCTAAAAAATTAGGTGTTTATACTGCTTTAGGTATAGTTTCAGCTTTGTTAATACATGTATTATATATTAATTTAGGAATTTCATTTTTGTTCTTAAAATGTAGTAATTTATTATTCTTTATTAAAATTATTGGAGCTTTATATTTGAGTTTCTTAGGTTTTAAAATGATATTTACAAGCAAAAATATCGATTCAATGAATGCAAACATAGAAATGAAATCTTCGCTTAAAGCTTTCCAAGAAGGTTTTTTTTGTAATATTTTAAATCCTAAAGCAATACTCTTTTTAATCGGTATTTTTACATTGGTGATAAATAAAAAAAATGAGCTTTATTATAATGTAATATATATTGCTGAAATATTGTTAATTCCTTTCCTGTGGTTTTTTCTTATAAGTTTTTTGATTAACATTAAAATTGTAAAAGAAAAATTAGTGAAATTTCAGAAAGTCATCATTTTTACAATGGGAATTGCATTAATTTTTTTTGCAATTAAATTATCTTTTTTTTGATTTTAGATGAATCCTCATTTCCCGCAAAATTTGTAGCTAGGTTTGACTAGGCAGCTCAATGTTCAGGCCTTTTAAAATTTCTCGCTGTGGTTTTGTCACCTCAGTGAGGATATGGCCGTATTTACCGGAGTACTTCACCTTAGTCAGCGTCGCCATTTCTTCTAAAAGCTCACGAACTGTATACTGCTTGATAAGTCCTGACTTTCTCATCTCTTTACGCAAGGCGCTCATATAGATGAGTGCAATGAACTGAACGAAAAGCCTGCCGTCAACAGTTGCCGAACTGTGCATTCGCAACCGCTTCATGTCTAGCTGGTTCTTTAAATCATTAAAGCTTTTTTCCACCACGTCTTTGTCCCGATAGATCTGTAGAGCTTCTACAGGATCCTTGAGACTATTGGTTATCAGCGCTTGGAATCCCGCGTAGCGATTAATGTACTGATTAACAGCCTCAGTATTATATGAGACTTTTATTCCTCGCTTGGGAGTTGTCTTTATCACAAAAAATGTATTGTAGGCTTCTTGGTGTGTAGTGATCAATTTTCCTGACTCCAATTCCTTCTTGTACCCCACTAACTCTTCAGTAAAGTGATCAATAGCTGCAGCCCGTGCATGTGCATTAAAGTAGAGATGTAGGTAGCAGCGGCGCTTGTTCTCTCCCCAGGGATACAGGCGAGAGTGGACATAGAGGATCTCGTCATCCAGCTTCTGATATCCTTCAGGTCCATGGATAGTTTCGTAGATGTCATCAATGGCGTTCTGCACCCACTTGTTGTTTAAAGGGACTGATAAAAGAAATTGATCTCTGGCGGAGAGTAGTTCGTCAACGTTCTTCTTGCTGTAAAATCCGTAAGCGTCTAATGAGCTCATATTTTTAAAATTTATTAACAATGGCATTCTTTA
>CAYNVX010000027.1:0-1225 GCA_964400755.1 uncultured bacterium
ACCCAATAATGAAATTCATATGCTAGGCGGAACGCTACGAAGCCTTGTTCTTTTTTGAAGAAATGCTTCCAGCAAATACCTAACATCATCTCACTGTTTGGAAGAACGTTATAGAAATCATTTTCTATATTGTAATATAGATCATGTAAATCTGTTTCTTGGGAAATCTCAAATTTTCCATAAAGAAGAGATCCGGCAATATTGCCAAATATGCTCCAATTTCTAGAAAGGATAAAGTCTGAGTTTAATCCCATACGTAGTCCAACGCCCCAATAATCATTTTTAGCTGTCATTGTTGAGCCGCCGTTTGATGTAGTTTGTCCAGATACAATTGTTCCGCCATATCTTGCAGTATAATTTTGATCTATCCAGGAAGCTCTAATGCCAAAAAATGGATTAGCAACAAAGTATCTGCTTACATGATAAGGTTTTCCACAAGCTAAATCTAAGCTGTTAAAATCGCCGGACCATCTAGCAGAAGCTGTTTTAAGGTTGGTGGGATATTGCATTGGTCCAAGCCATAGAGGGAGTAACATTCCTGTGCCTTGAAGTGCAGATGATTGATCATCTTTAATATGGATATATGTCCATTGAGCTAAAAGACTCCAATAATCTTGACTGGAATAACCACCGAAACCAACTCTAAAACCATTGTTCCAGTTCCAATCATGAGATCCTGTTGAGAATCCCTGAACGTTTCCGCCTGTTAATGGGAAACTATTTCCAGCATCAGCATGTGTTTGAGTTACTGCATATTCAAGTCCTTCTTCTGCTGCAGTCATTAATAAAAAATCTCCAAATACATAGAAGTCTCTTGGGCAAGATATTCCTATATCTTTTGGATAAGAAAATGCAAAAGGCCCAGGTGCGGGCTCTTCGCAGCACATATCATTTTTAGGAGCACAAGGTTCTTTTGGTATGGAATAAGCGCTGATCATTGAAAGCAGCGAAATCGCACCAAACATTACCTTTACTACATTTCTGTTCTTCATACTTAAATTCTCCGGATTTTGTTTAAGTAATCTGCCTAAACCTTTTTAAAAATAATTTTAGGCATATTTTATTTAACAATAAATTTTTTTAATGAAAAAGATCAATATTTTTTTTAGAAAGTTGAGTGAAATGAAAAAGGGCCTTAGTTTCCTAAGGCCCCTTGAAGGAGTATTCAAAGATAATTTCTTAAATTAGAATTCAAATTGAAGTCTAAAAGAAAAACCAGTGAATG
>CAYNVX010000027.1:1325-14936 GCA_964400755.1 uncultured bacterium
CAGCTCTTAATCCAAATTGTGGATTAGCAACAAAGTATCTGCTTACATGATAAGGTTTTCCGACAACTAAATCTAAAGTGTCGTAGTCGCCAGACCATCTAGCTGATGCTTGTTGTATAAGAGAAGTTGCTGCCGGAATAGCTGCAGGTCCAAGCCATGTAGGAAGTAACATTCCTGTGCCTTGAAGAGCAGATGACTGATCATCTTTAAAATGGATATAAGTCCATTTTGCTTCGAAGTTCCACTGATCATAATTAGAGTAGAATCCAAAGCCAACTCTCGCACCGTAATCCCAATTCCAATCATGAGATCCAGTTGAGAATCCCTGAACGTTACCACCTGTTAATGGGAAAACGTTTCCAACATTAGAATGTGTTTGTGTTACAGCATATTCTAATCCATCTTCCATTCCTTTCATTAGCAAGAATTCTCCAAATACATAGAAATCTCTTGGGCATGAAAGTCCAATGTCTTTAGGATAAGAAAATGCAAATGGCCCTGGTGCAGGGTCTTCACAACACATGTCATTTTTTGGAGCACAAGGTTCTTTTGGTATAGAATATGCACTTGTTGCGGCTAGCAATGCTGCAACGGAATACATAAGAACCTTATTAAAAGAAAGAATCCAGTTTCTTTTCATAGATATATTCTCCAGTTATTAATAATGTTTTTAGATAGCATTGCCAGCTACCCAAACAACTCGCCACCAATTCAAGAGTACACAAGCACCCTCTACTTCGGTTTGCTAGCTCTACCCATCACCATAATTATTTTGGGTTTATATCGTCAATAAAAATTTTTAATTTGTATAAGGTTTTATAGGATTTACTGGAGAAAATGTAATAAAGGTAGATTATAATTATATATATAATAATAAGGTAATTGGGGCTTTTTAACAAACTAAACAAAATCTTAACAAAATAAATGAAAGGGAGTTTAAAGTTGTTAAAAGTAAAAAATAGGAATTTGAAATATTAGAGCTTTTATAAGATTTTAATTATTTTAGAGTTTATTTTTCAAAATAGTTTGTTTTTGGGCATTAACGAAAAATTATTAAATAAAAGTTTTAGAGTTTTAATTCTTAAAATCTCCTTCTATAACATATTCTGAATACTCTTTTTTGTTTTTTATATTAATTTTTAAAAACAATTAAATAAAAAAAAGACTTGCATAATATTTTATAAAAAAATTATTCAAGATAGATAAGAACAATCTAATTATTACGCATAACCATAGGAGTTCTTAGGATGTCATTAAAAGAAATTATTAATCATATGCACAAGCTTTTGACAGAAATTGCACATGATTTGACAAAAGCTGCTATAAAAGGCAATAAAGCTGCGTCACAGAGAGTTAGAACGGCTACTATCAAGTTAGCTAAAATTGCTAAAGAATATAGAAAAGAATCTATATTTGCAGAAAGAAAAGGCAAGAAAAAAGCTGCGCCTAAAGCAAAAGCTAAAAAGGCTAAAAAAACTGTTAGTAAAAAGAGTAAAGGCCGCAAAAAATAGCCTTCTTTTTTAAACTTAAGTAACAAGAAATCTCCTTCCTTTAGGTGGGAAATGAATTGTACTTTACTAAATTATAAACAGCATACAATGATATGCATCATTAAAATAAAAGCATATGAAAACCAAGTATGCCTAAAATTTATAAACAACCGTAGGGACTACGGGGCTAGCCTATTGATACTGTCGGCATTGGTCGACTTGAGTAGGAAGCCATTTCCTTTAGGTAATGGTAGTTTACTATATCGAGAAGAGATCTTTCTCTTCTCTTTTTTTTATTCTTAAATATCTATAATATAGCTTCCAAATTTATATAAAAGAGCTTTATGAAAAAAGAAGTAGAAATAGATATAGAAATTTTTAATAAAAAAGGCTTTGGGATTGGCTATTTTGATGGATCTAAAGTTGAAGTTGCCCAGGCAATAATAGGGGATAGGGTTTTAGCTGAACTCAATAAAAAAAGAAAAGGTTTTTTCAAAGCTAAATTATTAAAGCTCATAAAACCATCACATATGAGAAGAGCGCCTATATGCCAACATTTTGATATATGCGGCGGATGTTCCTTTCAAGAGATGAACTATCAAGACCAGATCAATGAAAAAGAAAGAGTTGTTTTAGAGATTTTTCAAGAATATATCGTTAAAGCTGCAGTTGCCCTTTATCCGATTATTTCTGCAGATTTTGATTTTCAATATAGAAACAAGATGGAGTTTTCCTTTTCTCAAAATAGAAAAGGAACAAAATACCTAGGGCTCATGATTAAAGGAGCCAAAAAATTTGTCTTTAATTTAGAAAGCTGCCATCTATGCAAAAACTGGTTTTCAATAGTATTAAATAATGTTCGCAAATGGTGGGAAGTTTCTAATATCGACGCCTTTAATCTTTTTGATAATTCCGGGATATTAAGAAACCTTACCATTCGTGAAGCTTTCAATACTTCAGAAAAAATGGTAATATTAACTGTTTCTCATTTAGAGGAAATCTCTCAAGAAGCTATTACTGCTTTTATTGAAGCAGTTAAAGATTCAATAGATGATAAAGAGAACCTTTCCATCTATATAAAAGAGCAGATCGCCATCAAAGGTCAACCGACTCGCTTTGAAGAAACTCATCTTTATGGTAAAAAGCATATCACAGAAAAGCTAAATCTTTCAGTAAAAGATACATTTCCTACTCTTTCATTTAAAATAAGCCCTTCTTCCTTTTTTCAACCGAATACCCTTCAAGCAGAGAAGATCTATTCAATAGCTATTAATATGGTAGATATTACAAAAGAGATGGTAGTTTATGATCTTTATTGCGGAACGGGAACGATAGGAATGGCCTTTTCCTATTTTGCAAAAAAGGTAATAGGCATCGAATTAAATGAAGAGGCTTGTGTCGATGCTAAAGAAAACCTTAAATTAAATAATATCAATAATTTCGAGATATTTTCCGGCGATGTCGGCAAGATCCTCTCTTCTCAAAACTTTGAAAAGAGTGATATTGTTATAGTTGATCCTCCCCGAGCCGGCTTAGATGAGCTAGCCTTGAGCAATATAATTTCTTTAAATCCTAAAACAATTATTTACATTTCTTGCAATCCTTTAACTCAAAAAGAAAATATAGACCTGCTTGTTAAAAATAATTATAAATTGTTAAAACTACAGCCGATAGATCAATTTCCTAATACTATTCATATTGAGAACATTGCCTTATTAACAAGATAGTGCTTGATTTTACTTATAATTTCAGGCAATCTTTAATGCAAATTAACCATGTAAAAATTAAAGAAAAGGTTGAATTATGAAAATTTTTTTATTGGGCTTGAGCCTGCTTCCTGTTGTTTCACTTTTTGCTGAAGATGGTGCAGCACCTACGAAACAAGGCGGCTATATGCAGACATTAATTATGATCGGTGTTGCTTTAGTATTTTTCTATTTTATTTTACTTCGTCCTGAACAAAAAAGAAGAAAAGCTGCTGAAAAGCTAAGAACTTCTTTAAAAAAAGGGGATAAAGTAACAGCTATGGGAATGATCGGTACAGTTAGCAAAATTGAAGAGTCTACGGTTATTTTAAAAATGTATGACGGTGCTAAAATCGAAGTTCTAAAAGCAGCCATCACTGATGTTCAGCCGGGTGAAGAAAAAGCGGAAGCTTAATAAGATTATTTAGATATTTAATTAATATTAGCCATCTTTTTTTAGGATGGCTTTTTTATTTTATTAAATTATTACTGTTCAGTAATGCGAAATTGGTTTTGGCTTTCTTGTAGGGATTTTAGCAATAATTTAGCACTATTTAAATGTTTCTTGAATAGATTAATTGTGGAAACTGTTTTTTCATTTGGAACATCAGGTCTTGCTGGGTCTGGTTTGAATTTTAATAACGAAGTATTAGTAGCTTTGAGTTTTGGTATAACTCTTTTTAAAAGAATAATAAAAACTACTAGCTGTTCAATCATTTGATGGATTTCTTCCTGTTTTTCCAATAGATCTGATTGATTAGTAATTTTAAAAGATTTTATTTTTTTTATTAATTCTTTAAATTGATGTTGTATCCAAGTGTTATGTGCAGTAGCTCTAGCTCCTTCTTTTGAAGGAATTTGGCTTAGTATTTGTTGTAATTGTCTGTATATTTCTTCATGATGAGGTTTTATTTTTTTTCCTCGAAAGGCTTCCTTGAATTGAGTGTTATCATTAGGTGTAAGCTTGGAATCTATTAAATAATCTGTATCTAAATTAAAACCTAAAGGTGCTTGTTCAGTGAATCTGACAAGCATTTGAATTTTTCCACCTGTTGTAATTATTTTTTTAAAAAACATATCCTTTAATTCAATATTTAATAATGCTTTATTTAGCATAAAAGGTGTATTTGTGCTTGGTACAGTTAATTCATTAGCATTAGTTCCTGCTGCAGTATGAAGCATATCTATTGCTCTTTGTACAGTCGGATCAACTTGTAGCCTATCTTCTGCTGGGTTACTTGCATCTCCAGTAGATAATGATGCTTCTTCTTCGGGTCTTCTAACTTCATCTCTTACTCTTCCGGCTTCTTCATCAAATTCCCTAGTACCTCCAAATTCTCTTATTTGAGGACTAGAGGGTTCAACAGGTCTTGCTTGTAATGCTTGAAGTTCACTATTTTGAAATTCAAGTTCATTTATTCTTTTTCCTAATGAACCTATAGTTTCTAATTGAGCTGCAGTTACAGAACCCATATTTGATAATCTTTCATTTAAGATTCTCAGCTCTTCTTTAAGCTCTCGTATAGTTGTGGATTTCATTCTAATCAACAATCCAAAAATTCTTTGATCCTTAACTTCAGAAAGAAGCTTTTCTTTTAATTTTCGCATATCATCTTCTGTTGTTCTAACAGCTATTCTAAGTTCAAGTAATTCTTGATTAAGAGTATCCTTTTCCTTTTCAGAAGCAGCTAAAAGAGCTTTTAAATGAGCAATATCATTTTTCAATCTTTCTATTTCTGCAGAGTTTTCTAAATGTACTTCTCCTAGCCTTCCTTCACTTTCTAAAGCTGCTAATCTAACAGATTCAAGTTCTCTTTCTGATTGAGCCAACCTTTCTTTTAATTGCTCAATTTCCAATTGTCTTTCTGTAGAAGCAGCTCTAGCTGCTCTTGCTTGGGCATGAGCTCCTTCTGCGCCAGCTCTTTCTAAACTCTCACGATCTTTTGCTTGAGCTAATGAACCTTTTAATTCTTCTGTACGATCTCTTAATGCTGATAAAGCAAGATGGACACCATCTAGTTCATTTACTTGAGCTTTTAGGCTTGCAAGATCTTCTAATAATTGATCGTTTCTCTCATTTGCGAATCTCAAGGATTCCTTAGATTTAGCTAATGCAGCTTCAGCGCCATCTTTATTTTCTAAAGCTTCAGTTAATTTTCCCCTAAATAATGTTGATTCGGCAGCGACTGATGCAGCTAATTCGGTTTCTAGTCTATCCTGTCTTTCTCTTAAATTAGCATTTTCTTCTCTTGCTGCTGCAAGGTCAGTTTGTAATTGGCTGGCTTGAGATCCATTGCCTGAGGCTCTTGTTCTTTCAGAAGCTAATTGTTTTTCAATTTCTTTTACTTTTTCTTCAGATAGGGCAAGTTTTCTGTTTGTTTCAAGTAAAGAATCTTCCAGCTTTCTATTCCTTTTTTCAGTTGCAGCTAATCTTTCTGTTAATGTTGCCAGTTCAGCTTCTAAAGCTCTATTTCTATCTCTTAATTCTGCTAAAGCAGTTTCTTTTTCAGTTAATTTTAGTGCGGCTTCATCATAATGTTGTTGCCAGTTCTTCGCTGATTCAATTGCTTGTTGTAAATCTCTATCAGTTTCATTATAGCGTTGTTCTAATTCTGTATATTTAGCTATTAGACTTTCATTAATGTCTTGTAGTTCAACAAATTCTTTTTCTGATTCTTCTCTATCTGCTCTTTTAGCTTCAAGCTCTTCTTCAAGCGGGGCGACTTTTGTTTGAGTATTTTCTAAATCTCTTTCAAGAGAAGTTATTTTTTCTGAAGAGGCACCCAAAGCTTGCATAATATTTTTAGATGAAGCTTGTTCTAATGCAACTTGTTGTCTTAATTCTTGATTAGCAGCTCTTGCATCTTGTAGCTCTCTATCTAGAGCCGCAGCTGTAGTTTCTTGAGCTTTTAAATTATGTCCAGCTGCTAATAGTGCTTTTTCTTGATGGGCTAAATTGCTTTCTAATTCTTTGATCCTAGAGTGTGCTTCTTCTAAAGATTTTTCAAGCTGAGCCATTCTATCAGAACTTTGTGTGGCAGATGCTTGGCTTTCTTCTGCTATTTTTGCATTAGCTGCTTGTGCTTCTTCAAGTCTTTCTTGTAAAGAGGCAGCTTTAGCTTTTTGATCGGCTAATTCATTTGCAGCAGCAGCTAGGTTGCTCTCTTTATTTGCTAGGGATCTTTCAAGCTCAGAAATCTTAGCATTTGCTGCTTCTATAACCTTTTCAAGTTTAGCAATCCTTTCAGAAGTTAATTCTTCTGCAGCTGTTATTAAACTGTGATGTGTTAATCTTTCAGCGCTATTTACAAGACTTAATTCATAATTCGCTTTTCTTGCAAGATCGAGCTCTCTTGTTAGTCCTTCTACTAAAGCTCTTTGAGATTCTATATCTCTTGCTGCATCAGACAGATCTGTTTTCTGATGAGCTAAATTTGTTTCTAATTCTTCAATTCCAGCATGTTCTTTTTCTAAATCTTTTTCAAGTTGAGCAATTCTATACGAACTTTCTTCTGCAGATGTTTGGCCAGCTTGTACTAGTTTTGTATTAGCTATTCTTGTTGCATCAAGCTCATTTTCTAAAGTTTTAAGTTCAGCTCTATTAGCTTCTAGTTCTCGTGCAGTAATATCTTTTTCAGTTTCTTTATTAGCGAGAGCTCTTTCTAGCTCAGAAATCTTACGCTGTGCAGATGACAAGGCTTTTCTAAGTTCAGAAATCCTTTCAGAATTTAATTCTTCTTCAGCTTTTCTTAAACTTTCGTTTGCTACTTTTTCTGCGCTATTTACAAGACTTAATTCTTCATTAGCCGTTCTTGCAGCTTTCAGCTCTCTTGTCAGTCTTTTTACTGAATCTCTTTGATCATCTAATTCTTCTTGATGAGCTCTTTGCATTTGAGCTCTTTCTCCCGCTGCAGCATCCAATGCAACTGCTACATCAGGTACTCTTTCTAGTTCTTTTTGCAGCTGAGCAATTCTAGCTTCTAGAATTTCCGAAGCTATCTGAGGGGTAATTCTTGCATTTCTTTGAAGGGCTCTTTGAAGGTTTTGAAATTTAAATAAATTATGCTCTTCATGAGCAACAAAAAATTCAGCTTCATCATCATTGTCATCTGCTGAGTCGGGATTTAATGATGTAGGTTTGTTTGTTCTATCAAATTCAGGGTCTTCTTCTTCAATCAATGCTTCGAGCGCTCTTAATAGCCTTTCTCTTAATTCTTCAGGTGCTGTAAGAGCTTCTATTTCTCGTTGTAATCTAGCTGCTCGTGTTTCTAATTCTCTTCTTTTACCTTCAGATTCTCTTAGAGCTCTTTCAAGACCTCTAAATGCTTCTCTTTCTTTTGCTAAATCATCATGAGTTGCTCTTAATTCATCTCTTGATCTTCTTAACGCTGATGTAAGCTCTTCAATTCTTCTTTCATACTCTGCAGCTGATCTATAGGATGCTTTTTCAATCTCAGTAAAAAGACCAGATAATTCTTGTAAACGAGCTTCGGTTTGAGCGGCAAGAGCGGTTTTTTCTCTTAGTTCAGCTTCAAGGGCTTCTAATCTATCTCGTAAAAGTAAACTTTCTTCTAATATTTCATATGATGGAAGGGCTGATCCGGCAGCTTCATGAAGATCTTGTTCTAATGCTTTTATTTGTTTTTGAAGATCAGCGATAGATTGTCGTAATCTGTCTCTTTCCATTTCAGCCATTTGAATCGCAGTTTGATTATCTTCAACTTCTTCTTTCAGTTCTGCAATTCTTGCATCCTTTTCTATAATCGAAGCTGTTAATGATTGAACTTTTCTTTCTGCAGTTTTTAATTTTTCTCTTAAATCATCATTATCATTGGCTGTTTGAGCAAGCTGTTGTCTTAGCTCTAGAGCTTCCTGTGCTTGACGAGATTTTTGATCTCTTAGTCTAGCGGCTTCTTCTTTTAAGGAACCAATTTGAAATACTAATTCTCTTAATCTTTCAACTTCTGCTGATGCGAGATTTAAGGATTGTTCCTGTTCTCTTTCTTGTGCTTGTAGCTCTTCAATTCTTCTTCCAGATTCTTTAAGAGCTTCATGTAACTGTGATAATTCAGCTCTTTGCCTTTCATTTGCTCCTTTACGGGCGAGATTATCTTCTCTTGCTCTAAGCCGTTCAACTGTTTGAGTTTGAATTGTTGCATCTTGAGCGGCAATTCTTGCTCTTAATTCTTCTAGTTCTCTTTGATGTTGAGCTTCAGCATCAGCTCTATTAATCAAAGCTATATCATGAGTTTCAGCTGCTTGTGCTTCTAAAGCTTCTATATTTGAAGATCTGTCTTGAAGAGCTCTTCTTAGAGTTTCTATTTCGTTGATAAGATCTTTGTTTGTTAAATTAGCGTGTTCGAGTTCTTTTTGATTTTTTAGAAGCTCATGTCTATCTACTGCCGCTATGCTTGTTATATCATCAATTTGAGCTTCTAAGATTTCAGATTTTTGAGTTTGTGATTTTAATAGTTGTTCATTTTTAGCCAGTGCATTTCTGAGCTCTCCAATTTCTGCAATTAATACTTTGGATCCTTCTCCGGAACTTTGTAGCTCATCTCTTAGTCGTTGGTTTTTTTCTCTTAATCTTGCTATTTCATCATGTAAAGGTCCTAGTTCAGCTCTAAGTACTCGTATAGTTCCATTTGCTTCATCAAGTTTGCTTTGTAATTCACCATTTAACCCGGTTAGTAATGTAGTGTTACTATTAGCCCTATCGAACTTAGCTTCACTGTTTGCTAACAAGTGCCTTAAACGTTCTATTTCTAAATTTCCAGTTCTCTGATTTTCATCTGCCGCTCGGTTGGCAATAATTGCAGCATTGTGCTGTGCATCAAATCTTGCATTAGCCTGTCTTAATCCTCTTTGTGCTCTTTCTAATTGAGCTCTTAATCTTGCCATTTCAGCATTTCTCGGATCTTCTGCTCGAGCTGCTCGGTCTCCTCTCCCAGGAACAGTCACAACTTGTGCAGGTTCAGCGACAGATTCATCATCAGAATTATCTGAGTCATCAGGATTCAGAATAGTTCCTGGTTGAGCAACCTGAGCTAGTCTCGGTGCTGCCAGTTGTGCTGCACCTTGTTGTTGCATCGCTTGAATAGTTCTTTGCAAACTTGCAATTTGAGCACTTAAGCGTTGTATTTCCTGTAATAATGCTGGATCTGCTTGAGCTTGTGCTACAGCAGGAATAGGTGCTGTTGGTTGAGCGGTTAAAGTTGGCTGTGGGGCAGGATTGGCAGTAACTGGATTTGCTGTAGGCAGCGGCTGTGGGGCAGGCGGAGTAGTCGATGCTCTTTGCTTTGCTAATTGTTGTGCTCGTTGAGTTGCTTCTAATTCAGCTATTTTTGCTTGTTGGGCTAGAGCTGCGGCTTGTAATTGGGCAACTTGACTTCCTTTAGGGCTTGTAGCAAAAGCTTCTGGCGATCTAAAAGCAGCTTCAAGTATCTGTTTTTGAAGGGTTTGTAAATTTTTGTCTTGTAGGTCTAGTCTTAGCTGCTGAAAAGGGGCACCTTGAGAATCTTGGTATATTACTAATATTCCCTGGTCATCAACGATTGGGTCTTGGGCTACAATTTTCCCTTTAACCTGCTGAATATAAGATGCATTGGTTGTAAGTTGTTTATATAGAGGGGTTAGCTTAAGGCCAACAATGTCTGCAGCTATATGACCAAAAGGACCTTCAAATAAACGAAATGGTGTAATAGAAACTTGTCCTGGCATAGAGCTCACTTTTAACTCTTTGTTATTATGTTAATTATAATTATTGTATAAATCTGTAATTATTATAGTGTTTTTTTCAAAAAAACGCAATTAAGAATAATAATTAAAACTTTATTTAATATAATTAAAATAATTTGTATTATAAATAGCTAAAAAATAGCTGTATTCTTGTATAAAATCTCTGAATTTTGTGTAAAGTATTATTTTGAAAAACTATATCAGTTCAGACATAGATTCTAAAATATTGGTCGACCTTGCCACAAAATCGGAAAAATCTGATGGAGATAGCTCTTTTTGGGATAAAAGGGCTAAATCATAGATCTGCTCGGCTAATTTTTCAGCCAGCTCAGGATGCTTTTCTTTAAGCTTTTGAGCCTTAGCTATTAGCTTGTTATTAGTATTTATAACAAGAGTATGCTTGGACATGTTTGGTAAAATTTGTCCTTGAGTAAGGTTCATGTAGTCCCTGAATCTTCTTTCTTCTTCTTTTATCATAATAAAGGCCGGAAGCTTGTCGGAGGCTAGACTTTTTGCTTCAACTTCTATTTCTTTGGATTTTAAGGATTTTCTGAAAAAGTCAGCAAGAACTGAAGCTGCTGTTTTGCCATCTTGGTTAAGCAGGGTGTTTTCTTTTGATTTGTCTAAAATAGCATCATCAATATTGCCATCTATTCTTTGGAATTTTGTAGATAGTTTAGGTTCTAAATGATTCAAAATAGCTGTGTCAATGTAAGGATTGGTTATTAAAACTTCTATATCTTTCTCTTTATAGATCTCAATAAAATTAGAAGCATATTTTTCTTCTTGGGTATAAAAGACTTTATTGTCGGTTTTTGTTTTGTTCCTTTCTAAATATTCTTCAACTGTTGTCCAGCTCTCTTTTAAGTTTTTAAAAACTAAAAAGTTTTTAGATTTTTCATAAAATTTTTCATCCTGAAGTATTCCAAGTTTTATAATCATTTCAATATCGGGCCAAAAAGATAAGAACTTTTCTTTTTCCATATTATATAAGCTGTTGAGCTTGTCTGATATTTTTTTAGATATATGTACGCCTAATTGTTTCACCGTTCTGTCCATTTGCAGATAGCTTCTTGAAACGTTAAGTGGAATGTCAGGAGAGTCAATAGCTCCTTTCAAGATCATCAGATAGTCCGGTAAAAGATCCTTGCAGTTGTCGGAAACAAAAACACGGTTGCAAAATAGTTTTATAGAGCTTTTGTTAATATCAAAGTTCTTTTGTATTTTTGGGAAATATAAAATCCCTTTTAAATTAAAGGGATAGTCAACATTTAAATGTATCCAGAAAATTGGATCCTGATCAAAGGGATAAAGCTCTCTGTAAAATTCTAAATATTCTTTTTCAGTGCAGTCAGATGGGGCTTTTAACCAGAGAGGATCTTTGTTGTTAATATGTTTGTCATTTAAATAAATCGGAGAGGATAAGAATGGACAGAATTTTTGTAATATCCCTTTAATTCTATCTTCTTCTAAATATTCGAAATTATCCTTATCAATATATAATGTTACTGTTGTTCCTCTTTTTTTTCTGGAACCTTTATCTATTAAATATTGAGAGGTGCCCTCGCAGCTCCAAAATACCGGCTTAGCATTTTCAATATAAGAAAGTGTTTCAATCTCTACTTTTTCTGCGACCATATAGGCAGAATAAAAGCCAAGTCCAAAATGACCGATAAACTGATCTTTCTCATTTGATCCTTTATATTTTTCTAAAAAATCTTCAGCTCCGGAAAAAGCAATCTGTGAAATATATTTTTCTATTTCTTCTTCTGTCATGCCTATTCCATTATCAGAAATAGAAAGTGTTTTTTTCTTTTTGTCGATTGTAATGTCAATTCTGAAATCAGAGGCTTTATCATCTAAAATTTTTATTTTTTGAATGGCATCGCAGGAGTTAGATACTAATTCTCTTAAAAAAATATCCTTTTCGGAATAAAGCCATTTTTTAATGATCGGCATTATGTTTTCACTATGTATTTCCAAGGTCTTGGTTGTCATAATTGATTTCCTTTAATTTTTGAAATAAGGTTATATTTTAAAAGAAAAGAATAATCGATTTTATTCAAAAATTCAATCTTTTGATGATTTTAAATGCTTTTTTAAAAATAATATTGATGCTTATCTAAAAAATATTTAAAAGTTAGATAGAAAGGAAAATAAATTTTTATGAAAATTTTTGTAGCTCAGCTCAATCCCATCGTTGGAGATTTTTCATATAATAGTGCAAAAATATTAAAAAGTTTAAATGAGGCAAGACTAAAAAAAGCAGATATAGTCTTATTCTCTGAAGCTATAATTTGCGGATATCCTCCGGAAGATCTTTTGCTATTTAATAACTTTATTGAAGAAATGGATAAAGAACTGCAAAAAATAATTTCTGAAACAAAAGGACTTTTTGTTGTTTTAGGGACAATTCGCTTTAATCCTAAAAAACAGGAAAAACATCTTTTTAACAGCGCTGCTGTTATTGCAGATGGTAAACTTTTAGGATATAAAGATAAGTCTCTTCTTCCTACTTATGATGTTTTTGAAGAAAGAAGATATTTTGAGCCGGGCGAAGAACAAAAGATATTTGAATATAAAGGAAAAAAAATCGCCATTACCGTCTGTGAAGATGCCTGGCAGCATGCCGGAAGCGTTACCCAGACAAAATATTTAAGAGATCCTATTTTAGAACTCAAAAGTTTGAAACCCGATCTAATGTTAAACATTTCAGCATCACCATATAGTTTTAGTAAAAAAAATATAAGAATAGATGTTTTTTCTAAAGCTGCTAAAACATTAAATTGCCCGGTTATTATGTGTAATCAAGTTGGCGCTAATGATCAGCTGGTCTTTGATGGATATAGCTTATATGTTAATGAAAAAGGTGAGCTTGAACAATATGCTAAAGGTTTTGTTGAAGATCATCTTTTTATTGATTTAGATAAAAAAGGTCCTGAAGTAAATAATTTTAAAGAGCCTATCGAAGATCTTTATAATGCTCTTGTTTTAGGTGTTAAAGATTACTTTGCCAAATTAAATTTTTCAAAGGCCTGCATCGGGCTGTCAGGAGGGATAGATTCTGCTTTAGTATTGTGCATTGCAGCAGATGCTCTTGGCCCTCAAAATGTTTTAGCTATTAATATGCCTTCCAGATTTTCTTCTCTTTCGAGCATGGAAGATTCTCATGCTATTACCGATAATTTAAGAATTGAGCTGAAAGACATTCCAATAGATAATATTTTCCAAAACTTTTTGAACCTTCTCTCTCCAATTATTGCCGATAAGCCATTTGATACAACAGAAGAGAACCTTCAGGCTAGGATCCGCGGCATTATACTTATGGCAGTTTCTAATAAATTAGGACATATTGTTCTTTCTACCGGAAATAAAAGTGAAATGGCAATGGGCTATGCAACACTTTATGGTGATATGTGTGGCGGACTAGGTGTATTAATCGATGTTTCTAAAACTCAAGTTTATTCACTTGCAAAATGGATAAATAAAAATAAGGAGATTATTCCTCTCTCTATAATTAATAAAGCACCTTCCGCTGAATTAAAAGCAGATCAAAAAGATCAAGATGATCTTCCTGAATATAATATTGTCGACAAGGTCTTGGAAGCATATGTCGAAGAACATTTGTCTTTAAATGA
>CAYNVX010000028.1:0-14182 GCA_964400755.1 uncultured bacterium
GGCAATTCATCCCTTACCTAAAGGAAAGGGTCTTTTTGCTATAAAAAGGATAAATTTTGAAAAGTTAAAAAATGAAAATGCCCTCGATTTTATTCAAGGGCATTTTTTTTGATTATTTACCGGTGTCTACCATGTAATTAATTATACGTTGGCTAACGCCTGCTTCTTGAAGACGATTGATCTGAGATTGGCTTAAATTGTAAGTTGTTTTTGTTTCTTTGATGTAGTTGATAATTGTATCATCACTAACGCCGCCTTGGGATAATTTAATTATATCGCCAATAGTTAACGGCTCGTCTTTGTCCATTCTTTCAACTGTACGAGGAGAGCTTTGTTCCATCACTTTTCTGTCTTGTTCATCTAAAGCTGCTCCGACAAGACCGCCGGCAACAGCTCCTGCCGCTCCGCCTATTGCCGCACCTTTCCATCCGCCTGCTATACCGCCAACGCCGGCACCTAGGCCGCCGCCCGCTAAAGCTCCTGTTCCAGTTTTAGTTTCACAAGCTAGTAAAAAAGCACTAAGTATTAAAACCAGCCCAATTATTCTTTTCATAAGACTTCCTCCGAAAATAAATCTTTTATAAAGTCAATATGACTTTAATTTGGTTATTTTTCCTTACCTTATCAAATAATCATTAAAAATAAAAAAGTCTACAACAAATTATCTTTAATAAAAGAATTAATTAAGTAGAGCTTCTTTTTCTTTAAATCTATATCCAACACCGCGCACAGTTTCAATTGAATAGAAATTAGGTCCCAATTTCTTTCTTAATGAAGCTATATGCACATCGATGTTTCTATCTACTATAAAGGCGTCGTCGTTATTAACATCATCTAATAATTGATTACGAGTCAGCACTTTACCCTTATTTGAGAGGAGTCTTTTTAATATGCCGAATTCAGATAGGGTTAAAGGAATTTCATTATCGCCTTTTGTAAGAAGATATCTATCAACTTCTAAAATGAAGTCGCCAAAAGAAAGATTTTTTAGTGACTTTTCATTTTCCTTGCCTCTTCTTAAAATAGCTTTAATCCTTGAGAATAAAACTTTTGGTGAAAAGGGCTTGGTAACATAATCATCAGCTCCAAGTTCTAAACCTAATACTATATCCAGCTCTTCGCCTTTTGCTGATAATATCAAGACAGGAATATTTTTTAATTCTTGTGAGCTCTTCATTTTACGGCAAACATCAAATCCATTTTGTCCCGGAAGCATTATATCTAAAATAACTAGATCAGGCTTTTCTCTCTCGATAGATCTTAGCCCATTTATTCCATCAACTTCTACATGTAGAACATAACCGGAAATTTCTGCCTGCAGCTTGATTAGTGCAGCTATATCTTCTTCATCTTCTATAAGAATAATCCGTTTTTTTTGTCCCATATTTACCTCTGTTCAAACTTATGTAATTTATGCTTTGCATATATTAAGAATAAGTCCATTTTTCATTTATTTAAAGAAAGTTTTTTAAATTTTAATATTCGTAAATTTTCAATCATCTTATTTTTATAAAAATAAAAGCCTTTAATTCTCTAATTAAAAATTTAGAATTAAAGGCTTTAAATTTAACGATTGTCATAAATATAAGTTATTTGGGTATTTTCAATTCCTGCCCAACAACAATTAAATCATTATCTAAATTATTGATCTTTTTTAAAGAATCAACGCTTACTTTATTAGATCTAGCAATCTTTTCTAAAGAATCTCCTGCCTTAACTTTATAAGAGAGGGCATCATTAGAGTTTTCTTTCATTGATTTAGCTATAGCTTCTAAAGTAGTTTTAAGCTTTGCAACTTCATCGAGCTTTTTATTTTGACTATAAATTGCTCTTTCAAGTTCATTCATTCTATCTTTGTATTGCGATAAAGCTGCTGTGGTTTCATTGGCATGAGAAGAAAGCTGTGTTATATCAGAATTTGCATGTGTATGTTTTTTTTCATTAGAAGTTAGTTTTTGTTCCAAAGTATTTATCTGTTTTAGGATAGTTTCTGTTTTGTTTTGCAATCTTTCTAAATTCTGCTGTTTTAGACTGGTTAAGGAATTTTCCTGATTTTTAATTTTACCATCTAAAATTTGCAGTTCAGTCTGATAGCAATTTAAATCATGCCTCATATCATCTAGATTTGTCTGAACCTCATGTAGGGTCAGCTCCATCTGATGCTTTTCTTCTTTTGGGGAAGACTTTAAAGGAGAGCATGAGTAAACAAAAAAGGATAAAACAAATAAAGCCAATAATTTAAATAAATAATTCATCATCTTTTTTCATATAGTTTAAATTGAGCTCTTCTATTTTCTTTCCAATCGCTTGTAGAATGTCCTAAAGCCACTGGTTTTTCTTTCCCGTGGGAAATAGTATAGATCCTGTTAAAATCTATTCCATGCTTTATTAATAATACTCTAACGTGGTTAGCTCTTCTTGTTCCTAAAGCCATATTATATGCTGCTGAAGCTCTTTCATCGCAATGACCTTCAATGCATAAATATGTTTTCGGATGTTTTTTCATATAATTAGCTATACTTTGTAGAGCTAACAAATCCTGCTGATCTCTTATTACATGATCATCTGTTTGGAAATAGAGAGTTTTAAAAACTGAGGATAATCCTGAAGAAGGAGCTAAAAAATTACCAATTCCAGGTATGCCGCTTCCACTTTCCCCAGGGGAATATTTGGGTTGAGGGATGGCTCTATCGCTAGCTATAAACTGTGTTCTTAGATCTTTATCGCTAAGGGGAATAAAATCTGCATCATCAGGTCCAATGAATTCATCTTCATTTTCAACTACACAGGAATTATATTCCTTACCCCATAGGGAATCGACACCCTTTTGAAGGTATCTTCCTGCAGTTTTAACGTTTTCCCATGCTGCACTAGATGTATCACAACTAGTAAAAAGCATGAATGAAAACAATGATACTAAACATAAAATTTTTTTCATGACAACCTCGTTCATTTTCATGTCTTAATAAGGTTCCCACGAAGGAAATCTTTCTTTCGCAGGCCCTTTGCTAATTTTTGCTGCTTCTTTTTGATTAATATTTATTATATAAATTTCTGAAGTAGAAGCATCTTCAGTATTATATACTATATGTAAACTATCCGGCGCCCAATATGGATTTTCTTTGTTTTTGTTATCTTTTGTCAACTGCCATTCTTCATTTGTTTCAAAATCATATACCCATAACTGGCGTGTACCCTCTGTTTTAGCACTATATACTAATTTCGTTCCATCGGGGGACCAGCCGGGAGTAACATTTTGTTTATTCTTTTTTGTAATTAATTGTGCTACTGGTCTCATCCTATTATATGATTTTTCAGGAATTTTTATTACATAAATTCTTGGAGTGCCATCTTTATCTGATACAAAAGCTAACTTTTTATTGTCAGGTGAAAAGGTTGGCGAGGCTTGAGTTGCTTTTGCAGCAGAGTATAATTGAACTGGTTTTCCCTGTGTAAGACCATTCTCATCAAATAATTGCATAAATAGATCAGGCCGTCCTGCTGCATCACAAATAAAGGCTAACTGTTTTGCATTGTTGGATATTGATGGCAGAAGCTGGTTGCCTCTAAGAGATACAAGCCTAGTAGATTCGGGGCTATTCAAGCTCTTTTTATAAATTTTAGGCTGACCAAGTTTATATGAAACATATAAGAAATTAGTACTTTTCTTATTTTTTTCAGGAATAAATATAGGATGGACAGAATAGCTATTTTCAAAGGTAAGCTGTTTGGCATTTGCTCCATCATAATCGCATAGCCAAACTTCAGAGAGCCATTTCAGATGACCTGTTTTATCAGGGTTGTCTATTCTAATTGTATAGATAATTTTACTGGAGGCTATACCTTTTTTTCCAAAAAGAACTTCTTGGATTGTATCACATAAATTATGAATTTTAATTCTATCCACAGCTAAATCGCCGCAAAGAAAAATGTCATAAAAAGTTCGAAGTGAATTTTTTTCAACATAATATACATAAGTCTTTAAATATTTTTCTTTTGCAACGAGTTTAACAACATAGGCGATTTTCTTTTCTTTCCAATATTCCGGATTAAAAGCTACCTCATTATCAAAATGTGAGACTTTAAATTCATGCTGCTGTTCATTTTTTGAAACTTGAGAAAAGGCATTGTTTTGAAAATCGAATTGAAAAACTTCATGGATTTTTTCAAGATAGGGCTTATCAAAAGAAGAGCCGTCATCATAAACGCTTCCAACATAAAGAGGCATAAGAGGATTTTTTGTGGAAAGGCTTACTTCTAATTCTTCATTTGCAAAAAGGTAAGAAAATAATATTAAGAAAAGTAAAATTAGTTTTTTCATGTCTTATTCGTTTTTAAAAGTAATTATAAAATTTTCTGATTTATTTGCTATTTGATTAAACCATGGGAATGATAGTTCTGGCAATGCATTTTTTATGTAATTTTGGTTTTTCAAACTTTTTTGATCTAAAATTTCTAAATTAGAAATGGTTCCATCAAGGTTTATGGTAAAAGATACTTTAACTTCGCCGTATTCTGGGAGTTTAAGGTTTTCATGTAATGCTTGAATTAATTGTTGTTGAAATTTTTGATCTGTAGTTTCTTGATTTTGGATCTCAGCTTGAATATTTAAAGATTTAATAGGTTTGGGAATTTCTAAATTATCCAATTTGGGAATTGAGATTTTACTATCTTCAATTTTTGAGAGGCTCTCTTCTAATTGTGTAATTAAATCTTTAGAAGGGGAAAGAGAGCTTGTTGTAATTTTTTTTTGAGGTTTTGGTACTGTCTTTTTTTTTGCTATTGGAGATTTAGGTTTTGTTATGCTTTTTTTTATTACTGCAGGGGCTTTTGTTTTAGCAATTATTTTTTTTGGTTCAGGCTTAATAATAATATTTTTTACAACAAGAGTGCTGGGTTTTTTAGGAAGTATGCTTTTTCCAGAAAAAGCTAAAGCTAAAATAAGAGCAAAATGAATACCAATAATGTAATATACTAGGCGCGGTTTAATTTTATAATCTGATTTTTTCATATGGCTAATCGGGCTTTAATATTACATCCATTTGGTCAAACCCGGCAGCTTCTATAGAGTTTTTAATAGATTGATAAGTTCCAAAACAGGCTTTTTTATCATGAAATAGCTGGGGTGTTTGATCTGGATTTAATCTTTTCTTTTCTTTTAATAAATATGTAAGCTCAGAAAGGGTCACTAAACGATTGTTTATTAATATTGAGTCATCTTCTTTAACATGAATCGTGATAGGGCTTTTATTAGAGATGTTTTTTTCGCTGCTGACAGAAGAGGGGGCTAGATTAACATGGTCTGTTTCTAAAAGAGGGGCGATTAATATAAAGGCAATTAATACTACAAAAACAACATCGATAAGAGGTGTAAGATTAATCAGTGTTTCATCGGAAAAATGTTCACTATCGTCGGATGTTTTTTTTCTTCTCATATTACTTTTCTACCCTTCTATATTGAATTTCTATTGTAGAAAGAAGGCGATGGGAAAAATTTTCAGAGTCCTTAATTATTGACCTGATTGAATTTTTTAAGTAATTATAGGCAACAAGAGCCGGTATTGCTACGATCAGGCCTATTACAGTTGTGGCCAACGCCATGGAAAGGCCTGATAGCACTACTGCATTATTATTTAATGTTGAAGATCCCTGCAGTCCTGAAAAAGTTACCAATATTCCCCAAACGGTACCAAGTAGCCCTAAGAATGGTCCAAGGGTAACAATAGTTGATAAAATAAAAAGGTTCTTGCTTAAGATTTTATTTTGGTCGGATATAACCATATCAACATGTGATTCTAATAATTCAATATCAGCTTGGCACATATAAATTTGTGATTTTTCAGAATTCTCAGAAAAAAATTTATTTTTATTTAAGATTTCTAAGGTTTTGCTTTTTAAAATAGTAAATATATTTAAATAAGGATGTTCAATATTTTGTTCTAGATTTAATGTTAAGAAAGCATCTTTTTTTGAATTGATCAGCTTTTCTATTTTGCCGCTTAGTCCATTAATTTTTTTTGTTATCCAAATCTTATGAATTAAGACAACCCAGGAAATAATAGATAAAATGTATAATCCCCAAAAAATCGATTTTCCAAAAAAATCCGATTGGGAGTATGCGCTAAAAAACATTGAACCAATAAAAATCTGATGCATCAATTTACCTTATATTAAACTCTTATGGGTATTTTAAAAGTTTTGGAATTTGATGAAAAGAAACTTATTACATTAATATATATATTATAATAGTAGGAAGATTCGAAAAAAAATATTTTTGAGGGGTTTTTTCTTAAAAGAACTATTCTTTGCTTGTATAAAGGGTTTGAGTAAATCAAAGGTTTGATTTTTAAAATGAAATCTAGAAGAATAATATATTCTAAAAAAATATATGAAGGTGGTTTTTATGAGTAAAAAAACTATAGGCTTATCAATATTATCGGTTTTTCTATGTTTGATAATTGCCTATGTTATCTTTTTAAGACCTAATAGAACTCGAAGAGCGGAAACATTCCTTTCTGTTTTTCCGAAACAGAAATTTTTACAGAAAATTAATAAAAAAGCCCCTTCATGGATGGAATACCAAATAAAAAAGGATTTTGAAGATCTAAACAAAAATGGTATTACCCAAGAAGCCTTAAATGAAACATTTAAAACGATAAAAGAAAAGTCTAATAGCGCTAAAACCAGTTTTATCAGATATAGGATTATTGATAATAAGTTCTATCGATATTTTCCTTCTAATGAAGCGCCCTATACAAGGGAAAAAGATTTTGAGAAAGCTATTAAGACATTGACTCAACTTATTAAGCTGCCTGATGTCGATTTTATTTTTTCTGAAATGGATGGGACTCCTGAATTTTATATGGCAAAAGACTTTTATTTAACAAATGATGAAAAACTGCAGGCTCCATTAATTACTCGAGCAAAAAATAAAAATATTAAATATGCCGTATTAGTTCCTGATTTTGTTTCATTAAGCACTTGGTGGCAAAGGGATGCTAAGCTTGTCTTAGACTATTCGAAAAAGGTTTCCTGGGAAAAGAAAAAAGCAGCAGCTTATTGGAGGGGCGGAAGCCATGACAAACCCGATAATAATACGGGGTATCAGGCATGTCCAAGAATAATTTTAAGTAAGTTGTCTCAAAAATATCCTGAGATCATTGAAGCTGGAATAATTAAAACAAAGGCTATGCAGTATGAAGATCAGATTGATAAAGAAGGTCTAATAAAAGATTTTAGTTCTATGGAAGATCATATGGACTATAAGTATCTTCCTGTAATGGATGGCTTTATGTGTACTTATCCTGGTTATCAGTGGAGACTTCTATCAAATTCAGTGGCATTTAAACAGGATTCCGATGAAATACAATGGTTTTATGGAGCTCTGAAAGAATATGAGCACTATATTCCAATAAAAAGAGATATGAGTGATCTTGTAGAAAAAATTAATTGGGCTAGGACTTATGATGATACTGCAAAACGCATATCTGATAATGCTACAAAATTCGTTTTGGAAAATTTGATGATGGATGACATATATCTTTATCTAACAAAAGTTCTAGAGGAATATGCAAAACTGCAGAAATTTGATGGTAAGCTTTTAAAGAGAGATATTGAAAATAATCCTAACTGGCTTTCAATTCAGCAAAGAAAAAAAGCAAATAAAATTTTGTTGGAAAGATGAAAAACAAGAAATATATACGTTTAAGTTTAATAGGTTTTTTTTCTGGTTTGTTAATTTTAAATTTTTTATTTTTGCAACCTAAAAGAACAAAGCGTTCGGAAACATATTTAAAATCTTTTTCTCGCGCAAATTTTTATAATAAATTAAAAAAAGCGCCTAATTGGATGAACGAACAGATTCAAGAAGATTTTTCTTGTTTTGAAAAGAGTGGAATAGATCAAAAAAGCATTCTTAGTACAATAGAAAAAATTAAGAAAGTTGTTCCATCTGGCTTTTTTGATCGTTATAGAATAGTAGATAATAAAGTTTATAAATATCGTTTTCCAAATGAAGAATTTTCTTTTAAAGAGCCATGTTTTGAAAAAGCATTAAAAACATTAACGCAGGTAATTAAATTACCGGATATTGATTTTATAGCAACATATGAAGATGGCATTCCATTAGAACACTTTCCAGATAATTTTTATCTTGTCGATAATAAAGAATTTCAAGCCCCAATTTTATCAAGGGCTAAAATTGAAAATACTCAATATGTGATTTTAATTCCTGATGCATTTAGCGTTTCAAAATCTTGGGCGGATTTTTTAAAAAACAAATTTAATAAGATCTCTTGGAGTTCGAAAAAAAATATAGCTTTTTGGAGAGGAGGCAGCCATGATAAAACCTATACTCTTCAGAATTACACAACACGACCTCGATATATTTTATCTAAACTATCTCAAAGCCATCCCCAATTAGTAGATGCTGGTCTAAATTTAACAGATGCTTTTCAATTTGAAGAGCTTTTTGAAAGTCAAAATTTATTAAAACCCTTTTCTACTATTGAAGAACACCTGCAATATAAGTATCTTCCTGTAATGGATGGTTTTATGTGTACTTATCCTGGATATCAATGGAGATTATTATCCAATTCTGTAGCATTTAAACAAAAATCAAATGAAATTCAGTGGTTCTATAGAGCTTTAAAAGAATTTCAACATTATGTTCCAATTGAAAATGACATGTCTGATTTAGTTGAAAAAATTAAATGGGCGACTATACATGATGATGAATGTAAAAGAATATCTGATAATGCTACAAAATTTGTTTTAGAAAATCTAAGCTTAGAAGATGTATATGTCTATCTCTATAAGGTTTTTATGGAATATTCTAAATATCAAAAATTTGATAAAAAAACTTTAGAAAATGATTTAAAAAAGGATTCAAACTGGAAGTCTATTCAAAATAGAAAAAAATTAAATAAGGCTTTAGGTAAAAAGAAATGAAAAAGGCTAACAAAAAGCTTTTAAGAGAAAAAAAATGGAACTAATTGATTCACATGCACATATTACCTCTAAAGAACTTCTTAATTATCTTGAAGATTTGCTAGTTAGAGCTCAAAGGGCGAATGTAAAAAAAATAGTCAATGTCTGTACTGACAAATTAAGTTTAGAAAGAGGGATCTTATTAAAGGATAAATATAATTGGATTTATAACGCTGCTTCTACAACCCCTCACGATGTAGAAAAAGAGGGGGATAAATATTTCTCTTTTTTTTCAGATAACGCTAAAGCTAGGAACCTGGTAGCTATTGGAGAGACTGGATTAGATTATTATTATAAGCATTCTTCTGTAGAGATGCAGAAAAAGTTTTTAGAAAAATATTTTAAACTGGCATTAGAGACTAATCTGCCTGTCATTCTTCATTGTAGAGATGCTTTTGAAGATCTATTTGCAATAGCTAAAAACAGCTATCCAAGCGAAAAAGTAGTTTTACATTGTTTTACTGGAACAAAAAAAGATGCCAAAGAGGCATTGAATAGAGGGTGGTATATTTCATTTAGCGGTATTATCACCTTTAAAAAGAGTACAGATCTATTAGATATAGTGAAATATGTCCCTCTAGATAAGATTTTACTTGAAACAGATACTCCTTTTTTAGCACCCGAATCAAAAAGGGGACAATTAAACGAGCCTGGTAACTTAATGGAAATAGCCGATAAGGTGGCCGATGCTAAAAAGTGTTTAATAGAAGAAGTTGCATTAGCAACTTCTTCTAATGCTAAGAATTTCTTCTCTCTTCCAAATGCTTAAGAATTGAAGATATGCTTGTTGCAACTAGTCCTGCAGGAACTAAAACAGGTGCTGTAGCTGTATATGCAACGCCGGTTACAAATCCTTTTAATCCCTCTTTTGTTCTTTGAAAAACCTCGCTGGTAATTTGATTACTTTTTTGTAGGGGCCATGGAAGTTTTTTTTCTAAAACAGGATAGGCTCTTTCTCTATTTTTTTCATTTATTAAGCCATTTAAAAGACCTAGTGAGCCACCTGCTAAACAAAACTTTGTAAATGCTGCTGCCATTAATTTTTCCTCATTTTTAAGGTTTAAAAAAGGTGTGAATAGTTATGGTTTTGTTACAAAAAATCAAGAAAAAATATTTGTTTTTTTACATTTAAGGTTAGATTTCTAATATATTTTTTTTGTAAGCGATTAATTTTTTTATCTTTACAGAAAATTTAAAAAATATTTTAAAAAAATTAAAAGAATTGTTGCTCTTTTTTTATTAAAATAGTAATGTTTCCTCAATCATTTTGTTTGATGGTTTTCTCTCTGCTGCAGAGGTTAACCTGGCAACGTTGATTGCCCTTCAACGATTTTATTGCTTAGGGGATCACGAGGCTGAAGTTAAACGCGACGAGACCTATAAGGACTTGTCAGTTTCCTTCGGGGAGAGGTCCCACCTATATAAACGGGTTGTAAGCGCAAGTTCCAGACCCTTTGCAGCGGAGTTTTTTTATAGTATTGAACCTAAAGCTACTTCTTTTAAAATATAATCTTTTTTAAGTCTGTTTTTTAGTAAATTTATGAGAATAGATTTATTAATAACATGTTTTGATAAAGGCTCTAAAAAGTCTTCATGAGAACGGCTCTTTCGATATTCAGGTGTTTTTGGAGGATATAGAAGATAATTCATATTTACAGGAGTATAGTTCCATAAAAAAGAAGTGTGGTGCAGCCATCTATTTTTTTTGATGTATTGGGCATTACCGCCACATTTTTTATTTTTAATTACAAAATCATTATCTAATAATTTGAAATCTTTTATTTGGAAAGCCTCTATATAGAATTTCTCTAAAAAGCGCATTATAGGTTCGGGATAAATTAAAGAAGAATCTTCATTTTTAGAAAAAATGAAAGTAATAAAGATTGTATCCTTATCAACAAAAACAGTTCCTCCTCCCGAAAATCTACGGATAATATTAATATTGTTTTTTGTTGATAGATATAAATTGATATGTTCTTGTTGTTTGGAGTTTACTCCAAGCACGATAGCATCAGAAGTTCCTTCATTTATTATGCACCAGTTATTTTGATCAGAATCTAAAAGATCTTTTTCAATTTTTAACTGTTTTTCAATATCTAAATTTTTTGTATGTAAAAAATTTAACATTTTAATTAACGCTGATCTTAGAAATATTTTCTATAGCGAGGACTTGATATTGTACTCCTCGATTTGAAGATGTTTTAAATAAAAGCAGGGTGCCGCTTCCAATGCTTGTTATATCAATAATATTAGAAATGGATTGATTGTCTTTTGTATAAAAGGTGATTTTTGATGCTGAGACATCATTTTTTAAAGCAGTAAAAGCTGCGATAAAGTCATCAGATCTATTTTTTGCTTCAATTATCATCATGCTGTTGGAGGAAGTTTGAGTTGTCTGTTTTGCGCTTGCTGCAATGTTATTTAATGTTTTTTCTAAAGGGTTTGCTTCGGTAGAAGTTGTTGCTTGTGTGCTAAGCTTATCATTTACAACAGGAACGTTTGTAATGATATTGCCTGTTTGTAGGTTTGCAGCTAATAGAAATGTAAGAATTAATGTACTCATTTTACTTTTCCTTTTTTTATACGGTTAGATAGTTTTTTTGATTCTTTTTGTTTTGAAGATTTTAACCTTTGAGAAAGATCTGATATCTTTTTAGTTCTTGTGATTTCTTTTTCATATTTTGTTAATGCTGAAAATAATTCTTCTGAATCAATTGGGTCATTTAAGAAAACATTTACTCCAGCTTTATATGCCTCTTCTCGATAATTCTTTTTTAATGAATTTGAGATAAAAAAAATGGGTGTTAACAAGAGTTTTTCTTTTTTCCTTAAACTGCTAATAAATTCAATAGGATCTGAATCTTTAATTTTGGAATCTATAATAATAAAATCAATTTTACTGCTTTGTATTACCCTCAGGGATTCTTCGATTGATTCTTTTTCTATTAAATAATAGATATTTTCTAGAGAGGTATTAAGAGAATGCTGAATATATAATCTATCGGAAATTATCAGAATAACAGGAAGTTTATTATTCATATTTTCTAAACCTCGTTTTAATTCATTTATACGATAGATTTAATTAGTTTCAAAACTTTCTTTTTTTAAAAGAGCTACCATGATGATTGAAATGTCAGCCGGTGAAACACCGGCAATTTGCGATGCTGAGGATAAATTGGGAGGAAGATATTTTTTTAATTTTTCTCTTGCTTCAGATCTAAGGCCTATTACTTTATCGAAGGAAAAATCTTTTGGGATTTTTATCTTATCGAGATTAGAAAACTTTTCAACTTCTTTTTCCTGTCTGGAAATATAACCTTCATATTTTAGCTCAAGCTCTATCTGATCATTTATTTCTGATCCATGATCAATTATATCATTTGGAAAAGTATCAAGGAGATATGGATAGGTAATTTCAGGCCGGCAAAGAAGTTTTGAAATAGTAACATTTTTGTTTTCTATGTTTTTAGAAAGCTTGCGCAAGCGTATTTTCTCTTCAGATAGGATCTTTTTCTTTTTTAGAACGTTTAGATAGCGCTCTTCATTTATTAGACCAAGTTTATATCCATATTCTCTTAATCTTAAATCAGCATTATCTTGCCTTAGTAGCAATCTGTGCTCAGCTCTTGATGTAAACATACGGTAAGGGTCAATAATCTCTTTTGTAATCAAATCATCAATCATTACACCGATATAGCTTTCTGATCTTTTTAAGATAAATTCTTCTTTACCCAAAGATTTGTTTGCTGCATTGATAGCAGCGATCAGTCCTTGTGCTGCGGCTTCTTCATAACCTGTTGTACCATTTATCTGTCCTGCAAAATATAAACCCTTTATCTTTTTGGTTTCTAATGTTGCATAGATTTGATGGGAAGGCGCGTAATCATATTCTATAGCATAGGCAGCTCTCATAAATTCTGCTTTTTCTAAGCCTATCATACTTCTTAATACATCTATCTGAGTTGAAAAAGGCATAGATGAAGATAGGCCGTTTACATAAAATTCATTTGTATCAAGCCCTTCCGGTTCTAAAAAAGCTTGATGTCTAAGCTTGTCAGCAAACCTTACAATCTTATCTTCAATAGAGGGACAGTATCTAGGTCCAATACCTTCAATTTTTCCTGAAAATAAAGCTGATTTTTGTAAATCCCTTAAAATAACCCTTTTTGTTTCATCAGTTGTATATGAAATGTAGCAGGGGATATGTTTTTGCAGTTTACTCTCAATAGGATCATAAGAAAATTTTACATCATCTTCACTCGGTTGCTTTTCTAGTTTTGAAAAGTCTATAGATCTTCTGTGAATGCGGGGAGGTGTGCCTGTTTTCAATCTTTTTATTTGAATGCCTAAGGATTTAATACTCTCGGAAAGACCATTAGATGGTAGATCTCCACCTCTTCCTCCAGGAAAGTCTATATGCCCTATATGCATTAAGCCCTTCATGAATGTACCGCTGGAAATTATTACAGTGGTTCCATGAAAGATAACTCCTTCTAAAGTAGCTACACCAATAATTTTATCATTTTCGGAAAGAAGGGACTCAACTGTAAATTGTTTAATTTCCAGATTCTCTTGATCTTCTAAGGTTTTTTTCATCAGGAGAGAATATTTGGCCTTGTCGATTTGAGCGCGAGGCGCTCTGACAGCAGGTCCTTTTGACCTGTTTAACATCCTATAGTGGATAGCCGTCTGGTCGGTAATTTTCCCCATTATACCGCCAAGAGCATCTATTTCTCTGACAATATGCCCCTTGCCAATCCCTCCAATAGAAGGGTTGCAGCTAGCCTTGGCTATAGTGTCTAGATTCATTGTGATCAGCAAGGTCTTCGCCCCCATCTTTGAAGCGATATAAGCCGCTTCAGAGCCGGCATGACCTGCGCCAACCACAATGACATCAAAATGATCGGGATATTTCCACATAAAGATTTATTTTTTAAATAACTATAAAAAATTATTTATTCTTTTTATGACGATCGCGTCTTCTTCTCTTTTTTCTTTTGTGCTTTGCGATCTTTGCTTTCCTTTTTTTCTTAACTGATGACATTCATTCCTCGAAATAGAATTTTATTAACTATATTTTAGGGATTTATAGAAATAAAGTAAATAAGCACGATTTTAGAGATGAAAAAGACTGTAATCTTTTTTTAATTCATTCGAATATTATTATAATAAACATTCTTTTAAGAATTAACTT
>CAYNVX010000029.1:0-13783 GCA_964400755.1 uncultured bacterium
TTACTCAAAAAGAATTAAAAGCATTTTATTTGATAGGTGATCCTAAGCAATCGATATATAGATTTCGGAAAGCTGACATATATACATATTTAAAAGCTGAAAATTTGGTGGCAACAAAATCGCATTTGGATACAAATTTCAGATCTGCTCGGCCTTTAGTAAATTCATTAAATCACCTTTTTTCCGAGAATTTTGCATCAAGATGGTTAAAATTACCGAAAATTAATCAAAATTTAGCATATTTTTCAGTAAAAGCCGCAATTTTAGAAGAAATTCCGATAAATGATGAAAAAGAGCCCATTCATTTTTTTATTTGTGAAAACAAAGTAAAAAGCAAGACATGGCCGTCGGGCGAAGTTGAGGAAAGGTTTTTTACATACATCTCAAATCAAATAATTGAGCTTAATGAAAGAGATGCGATTTCTCTGGATAAAATGGCAGTTTTGGTTAAAGACAGATATCAAGCTCAGAGGTTAAGCGATTATTTAGCGAAGGCTAAAATTAGGAGCATCACAAAAAGGTCCAAGTCATTGAAGGACTCGCAAGCCTTGAGAGGTCTACAAGATTTTTTCAAGGCGGTAATAGAGTTAGGCGACATAAATTTTATAAAGATCGCTCTTAGCGGACCATATATAAATTGGGATTTATCTGAAATAAAAAGGATAAATGAAGGAAGTGATCCTAAAAGAATATTAATAAGATTCAATCTTTTAAAAAGTATTTTGCAAAGGCAGGGGCTAGCCGCATTTTTTCGTGAATTTTTAAAAAGCAAGTTTCAAGAAAGCAATTTAACGATATTAGAAAAAATGTCTGTAGAGCAAGATTTGGAATTATATCAGGACACAATACAGTTGTTTGAATTAATTTTAGATGAAGACAACAAACAAAAGATGTCATTTGAAAATATTTTAGAATTTTTTGAAAAGATAAAAAAACTTGATGATGAAGATGAAAATTTAAAAAAATCTACATATATAAATGAACCGGCGATTCAAATCAGCACAATTCATATGAGCAAAGGGCTTGAGTATCATGTAGTTTTTGCATTAGGCTTAACAAGCAGATCTGCTCTAGCAGAAGAAGAGGATATAGAAGAGATAAATGCTGAAAAAATGCGTCAATTTTATGTTGCAATGACTCGAAGTAAATGGAGGGTATATGCAGCATTGGTCATAGATGAGACTGATGATATAAATTTTGAAAATGCCTCACCAATGGAAATATTTTGGTATGAAGTAATCAAGGATAAAAGATTAAGTTTAGAAGCGATAACTAATCGCTTAAACGAAAAAGACAAGATAGGAGAAATTTCCTATGAGGTTTTAGAGGAAATCAAACTATTAGAAAGAGAAAACGAGGGGAAGGAAGAAATTTCATTAATTAAGCCAGAGCCTATAAAATTGAATTATGAAAAAAGTTATATATATTCATTTTCTTCTTTGGAAAAAGAAAAAAAAGAAGGTGCTGAAAGGGAAAAGGAAGAGATCAAAGTTATACCGAAAGGAAGTGCAACGGGAATAATATTTCATTCTATTTTTGAGAAGATTATTAAAAGTGGATCCTTTACAAAAAAAAATATAGAAAAAGTTATAGAAAAGCAAATTTATGGAACGGATTTAGAATTATTTTTTCAAGAAATTTACAAAATTGTTGATAGAACTTTTTCTGTTAAGTTATTGGACAGTTTTTCATTAAAAGAAGTTTCATTTAAAGAAATGCTTGTAGAAGCGGAATTTATATTTCAATTTTCTGAGAAAGAAAATTTTATGAAAGGGTTTATTGATTTAATTTTTTCATATAAGAACAAATATTATTTATTGGATTGGAAAACAAATTATTTAGGAGCGGCCCAAGACGATTACAATCAAGAGAATTTAGAAAAGGCTATGGGGGAAAGTAATTATTATGTACAGGCTGCAATTTATGCAGAGAGTTTATTTAGATATTTAAAAGTGAACGACAAAAGACCTTTAGAAGAATCTTATGGCGGCATGTTTTATATTTTCTTAAGAGGGGTAAATGAACAAAACAATAATGGTATTTTCCATTTTTATCCTGATATAAAAATTTTAGAAAATATTAAGAGAAAAGAGGCTCTTTTATGCATGAATTAGAAAACAATTTATGGGAAAGAATAAAAGAAGAAGATCTTCTTAACGAACTTGATTTTTTATTTGCAAAATCCCTGTTATTAAAAACTGAAGCTGAAATAATTTTTGCAGCATATTTATTTTCTATATCTAGGCAAGGTCATGTATGTTTAAAAGTTAGAAACAATGAAATTAGCCCGCCAGTAGAGATAGAGGACGATGAGTTTAAAGAGAAGATAAAAAATTATCTTATAGAAGGATCGAAGAGTATATCTAAGGATCTAATTTCTGATTTAACTAATGAGAGTTTTCCAAATAAGCCGATATGTTTTTATAAAGAGAGTTATTATCTTCAGAGAAATTGGGTTTTTGAAACTAAGGTAGTCACCAATTTAGAAAGGCTTTTAAAAAACAAGAGAGCAATAGATTTTGATGAAAAAAAGTTTTTAGAAGAAATAAAAAGTTTAGAGAATGGAAATATATTAGAAGAAGAGCAGATCAATGCCTTGCGAAATGTTTTTTATAATCAAATTTCAATAATTTGCGGCGGACCGGGAACGGGTAAAACATTTACTGCCTCACATATAATCTTTTTATTTAAGAAATTGATTAAAGAGCAAAGCAAAATAATAGTATCTGCGCCTACCGGCAAAGCGGTTAGTCACATTCAAAGCACTATTAAGGGAGAGGATATTCAAATAATAACTCTTCATGCTTTATTAGAGATGAGGGAGAATAAAAACAGGCTATTTGATGATAAAGAGATTTATGCGGATCTATTAATAGTAGATGAAGCCTCGATGATAGACATCAAAATGATGGCCTATCTTTTATCTGTAATATCAGAGAATACAAGGGTAGTATTAATCGGCGATCCTATGCAGCTTTCTCCAGTAGAAACTGGAAATGTTTTTGCTGATTTAATTAGAAAAGAAAAGTTTGCGACAGCAACTTTAAATGTAAACAAGCGCTTTGAAAAAAACAAGATAGCCGATCTTTCAAAACTATTATTAGAAAATAGAAAAGATGATTTTTTTGAGTTATTAGAAAAGGGGAATAGATTAATTTCTATAGAAGAGAATAAAAGTGTAAAAGAAATTATAGAAGCGAGTTGTGAAAAATATTTTATAAAAAAATCTTTAGAGCCGATTTTACCGGAGAGTGCTTTACAAAATTTAAAAACATTTTGTTTTTTATCTTGCATAAAAAAAACAAAATATGGCGTTGAGAAACTGAACAATGAAATTTTTGAATTTTTATTTAACGATATTGAATTTAATGAATATCGCGCCATCCCTCTTATTATTACAAAAAACAACTATAGATTAGACATATACAATGGTCAGATAGGGATATATATAGACCAATATAAAGGGAAAAAGGGTTTATATGATGGGGATATATATATAATGAATGAAGGAAGGGTAATTTCCTATCCTATTTCATTAATTACCAATTATGAACTGGCCTATGCACTATCAGTGCATAAAAGTCAGGGGAGTGAATTTGACAATGTAATTTTATTTGCACCGGAATCGAGCGAGTTATTTGGAAGGGAGATAATTTATACAGCTTTGACAAGAGCTAAAAAAGAGATAAAGATAGTAAGTACAAAAAATATTTTAGAAAAAGCAATGGGAAAGATCTTAGTTAAGCAATCAAATATCAATATAAGGATTTAATAATTTTTCCAAGCAAAATAAGAATTTATAGCAGCAAAAAAAATAGATAGGGCAAGAGTTGTAGTTTTCCATGAAACTAATTTAGAAGCAAAAAAAGCTATGGAAAAAACTCCGATAGCAGCAATTTTACCGCCGGCCATTTTTTCTGTAATCATGTAAGGTTTTTTAATAAAAACAGAAAAAGTTTCTTTTGCAATTTTAATAAAGTAATTATTTCTAGGGACAATATCTTCATAGACGCATCTAATTTTAATATTTAAAATTTGTCGTTTTATTTCGGAAATGCCGATAAAATTAGTTAGAATATTTTGGCATTCAGCTTTTATATTTTTTCGGCCTTCTGGTCTCGTGATATATTTTTCAATTCCAGCTAAAAAATCTTCCGCTTTTCTAAAATGCTGCATAAAAGTTTGGTAATGAGTATCGAAGATTGTTCTTTCTATACCGGAAATATCGCCCTCATTTGGTAATTCGGCTCCGATTAGGGGTTGAATATTTCTTGTAAAAACAATAGTAGCAGCATCCATTTCCTGCTGTATTCTTTCGCAGTCGCGTAGTATATCTTCTTCAGTAGGCGGGGCAAAAAAATAATTATATAGCTTATTTAAAAATGAGTTATTTGTTTGTAGATCAGGATTTACTGCCATAAGAAAACCTTAGGCTTAAATTTTAGAAATATCAGAACTCACTTTTGCTTTAATACGAGCAGCCTTATTTTTTTTGAAGATACCTTTTTTCACGCCTTTATCTACGATAGAAAAGATATCACTCATTTTTGATTTTGCAGATTCTTTGCCTTCTTTTTTAGATAGAGCAGAGTTAAAGATATTTAAAGATGTTCTAACTTGTGCTTTTAAAGATTTATTTTGATTGCGTCTTTTTTGGCTTTGAATAATTCTTTTTAAAGCTGTTGGTTGTTTTACTTTTGTTGTTGTTGCTTCTTCTGACATGGATCCTCTTAATAGTTTACTAGTCCAAATAAGTTATAAAATGTCTCATAGTATAAAGATTGGACAATAATTCGTCAAAGAATCTAACTTATAAAGTTAAAAAACTATCTATTGCTGCATATGAAATATTTTTTTAATGAAAGATTATTATGGGCTATTATTATCTTGGCCATAGGGGGCGTTGCAGCATATTATTCGTTTATTACGTCAAGTCAAATTTTTAATTACATAAAGTTAAACAAAAAAACTCAAGCGGAGATAACGAAGTGGGAGATAAAAGAGATAGACGACGAGAAATTTGTATTATCTGCGCAATATAGCTATGCTGTTAAAGGAATTATTTTAAAAGGGCAGACGACATTTTATAATGAAAAATATTTGAATTTACCAGCGGCATTGGAGGCGTTAAAGGAGAAGGAGAATGATTCTTATGAGGCCTGGTATCGTGGATATGGAAAAAGAAATTCAAGTCTAACTAAAATTTTTCCGACAAAGAATTTGATCTATACAATTGTAATAATTACACTTTTATTATATTTTTGCTTTTTAAAATTTTACGTAGTACGGTTTAAAAAGACAAATTAACAAAAATATATATTTGTCTAAATCCTTAAAACCGTTATAATTAATGCCAAAGACGTCTAAAATATATATCTATTCTTGGAGAACATGAATAATAATTCAACTATTAATGAAATTTCTGATCCAAAACATCAGCAAAAAATTGAAGAGCTTGTTTCTTTAGCAAAAGAGCAGGGTTTTATTACCTATGAAGAGATAAATGAAATTCTGCCTATGAGCTTTGATTCACCTGAGCAAATCGACCAGGTATTGATCTTCTTAAGTGGAATGGACATTCAGATATTGAATCAGGTTGAAGTTGAAAAGCAAAAAGAGAGAAAAAGAGAAGCTAAAGAATTAGAGAGTCTTCCTAAGAGATCAGAAGGGTCATCTGATGATCCTGTTAGGATGTATTTAAAAGAAATGGGATCAGTGCCTCTTTTATCTAGGGAAGAAGAGGTAGAGATATCAAAAAGAATAGAGAAAGCCCAGATCCAGATGGAAAAAATTATAATGCGCTTCCGTTTTTCTGTTAGGGAAGCCATTTCTATTTCCTATTATTTGATTAGCGGCAAAGAAAGGTTTGACAAGATAGTTGCTGAAAAAGAGATATCGGATAAGCCCTTATATTTACATCTTTTACCGAAGCTTTGTGATTTAATGAAGCGAGAGGATCTGAATTTAGAAGCAATGCTTTTGAAGCTATTAGATCCTAACTCTGACAAAGACAAATTAGTAAAGGTAAAAGAAGATATTGAAAAATGTCGGATCCGTCTTCAGGCTTATTTAAGATTATTTTATTGTCGTCATAATATTATTGAAGATTTCGGTGAAGTCATATTAACCGCATTTGATCGATTTTTAAAATTAGAGAAAGATATAGAAGAGCTTACCCCAAGAGCGGAAAAGAACAAATTTGCTGCAGCGAAACTATTAGCTGCTAAAAGAAAGTTATTTAAAAGAGAGCTAGCAGCGGGACGATCATTAGTAGAGTTTAAGAAAGATGTAAGAATGCTTCAGCGCTGGATGGACAAGAGCCAAGAAGCTAAAAGAGAGATGGTTGAGTCCAATCTTAGACTTGTAATATCAATAGCCAAGAAATATACAAACAGAGGCCTATCCTTTTTGGATTTGATACAAGAAGGTAACATGGGGCTAATGAAAGCCGTTGAAAAATTCGAATATCGTCGTGGTTACAAGTTTTCAACATATGCAACATGGTGGATAAGACAGGCGGTAACAAGAGCAATAGCGGATCAGGCAAGAACGATTAGAATACCTGTCCACATGATAGAAACTATCAATAAAGTTCTTCGTGGCGCAAAAAAATTAATGATGGAAACTGGAAGAGAGCCGACACCAGAGGAATTAGCAAAGGAATTGGGCTTAACACCGGAAAGAGTAAGAGAGATTTACAAAATTGCACAGCATCCTATTTCCTTGCAGGCTGAAGTTGGCGATGGTGGAGAAAGTCAATTTGGAGATTTCTTAGAAGACACAGGGATAGAATCACCAGCTGAAGCAACGGGCTATGCGATATTAAAAGACAAAATGAATGAAGTTCTTTCTACATTGACAGACAGGGAGAGAACGGTATTAATTGAGCGTTTTGGTCTTTTAGACGGCAAACCAAAAACTCTAGAAGAAGTAGGTCTTCGTTTCAAGGTAACCAGAGAGCGAGTAAGACAGATAGAAGCGAAAGCTCTTCGCAAGATGCGTCACCCAACGAGAGCGAAGCAGCTACAAGCCTTTTTAGATCTAATCGAAGAAGAATAATTTTAAATGTAAAGCTGCTTTACATTTAAAATTATAAATTTCAATCAAAGCTTTTCTTTATTAATTGCTATCATGTAAAATTTGTTTTAGACATATGAATTATAGAGATTAATATGAGAAGGGTTTCTTATTTTCCGTATATTTCATTAATAGTTTTTTTATTTGCGATTATGAGTATCCCAAATAACAAAACTGAGAGTTTAAAGAGTGGTTTTATAGGAACTGTTTCCCCTTTTTGGAAGAAATTTCATTTATGCCGCAATTATTTATTAAACATACCGACATATTCTAATAGTAAAAACAGCAACTTTTTAAAATCTAAAGAGTTTCATCGTATGTCCTTAGAAAATGAGCTTTTAAAAGGTCAGTCCGAAGGATTTTATCAATGGTTATTTTTTGAACAGCGAATAGAAGAGCAGTCTGAAAGGCTTCAGTCTTTAGAAGAAGATAAAATGAGCGATAATGATTTTATTTTACGAAGGGCTCAAGAAATAAAAGGGATATTGAAAAGTGAGCTTCAGGCGATTCCTGCGAAGATTATATATAGGGAGCCAATATCTTGGAGCAGCAGCATATGGATAAATGTAGGAGAAAAGAACAATCAAAAGCTGCAAAAAGTGATAGTAAAAAAGGATAGCCCGGTAGTATTAGGCAATTCACTTGTTGGAATAGTTGAATATGTTGGCAAGACAAAATCTCGGGTAAGGCTGATTACTGATTCCGGTCTAGTTCCTTCTGTAAGGGTTGTTAGAGGGCCGATGCAGGACAGGGCCTTATATAGGCTTATAAAAAATTTATCTGAACTGCTGCATACAAAAGAGACTCTTTTTGAAACGGCGAAAGAGAAAAAAGAAATGATGAGCCATTTAGAGAATTTAATGAACAGGCTTTCTGCGGCTAATGATGATAAGTATTTAGCAAAAGGGGAATTATCCGGATCCAATCAGCCATTATGGCGTTCAAAAAATCAGATATTGAAGGGAATAGGTTTTAATTATGATTATGCTGACGGTGAAGGTCCTTCAAGGGATTTAAGAACGGGAAAGGTAATGGTAGAAAGTGGAGAAAAGCATGAAGCTTCTCCTATAATACAACTTGGCGATTTATTAGTTACGACGGGAATGGACGGAATATTTCCTGCGGGTCTACATGTGGCGACGGTCTCTAAAATAAAAGATTTAGATAAAGGGGACTATTCATATGAAATAGAGGCGAAGCCGACAGCGTTGAATATGAATGAACTTGAAATAGTATTTGTAATACCGCCGCTTTGTGATGAATAAGTTTTTTAAGTTTGGCACATTGAAATAATATTTCTTTTTATTTCTTCTTCAGTAACTTTTTGATTAAAAGTATATTCATAAGTTTTTTCACGGATAGACTGGTATTGTTTATCTTTTTTTAATTCTAGTGGAATAATTTTATTTAGAAAGGGCGCATCTTTAATAGAAATTTTTGCACCGCAGTTTTGCAAATAATTTTTATTCTCAAATTTTTTACCTTTATGTAATTGAAAAAAGAACATTGGTCTATTAAAAGTTAAAAAGTCATAGCCCACAGAAGAATAATCACCGATATAAATATCGGAGTAATACAAGATGGGATAGATAAGAGGGAAATTTTTTAGAAATTTAATATTCTTATAATTTTCATATTTATATTTTAGATTTAAAATTAACCCGGGGTGATCAACATCTAAAGCCGGGTGGAGTTTGATGATCAAGTTATATTTATTTTTTAGAGATTCGATTAATTGATGTACAACATTTTCAAAAGAAGAGGATTGTTCGACATCTTTCCATGTAGGCGCATAAATAATAGTTTTTAAATTTGGGTTGAATTTAGAAAGTATTTCATCTTTAACAAGTTTTAGAAAAAAAGTTTTATGTTTTAAAAAGAGCTTATATCTCAAATTTCCGATAACAATATAACGTTTAATATCGTCATAGATATTTAATTGTTTAAAAAAGTCGATCATTTTATTTCCATAGACTAAGGAGATATCTTGAAGGGCAAAGCTTGTAATAAACTGGCTATGGTGGCCCTTATCTGAATTTCCATGAGGCATAAAAATTGAGCGGGACTGATTTATTGGGATATTGTGAATAGCTTTTATTTGATCGGCGTCGACTTTATTTCTAGCTAAAGCATAAAAAAGAGCATCATAAGTATTATTTTTTAATAATCCGACATAGTCTTCAGTGTTAATTTTAACAGAATTAATAAATGGGTAGCATTTTTTGGCATAGGCAAATTCTTTTTCTTCGAAAACAAATAGTGGCGCGTCAAACATTTCGCAGACAGGAGCTAAATGATCTAGTAAAAAAACAAAATTAGCTTGATTAACCGCTGCAAATTTCATTAAGGAGGCCTTTATTTAAAAGAACATTATCAAAAGTATAGCTAGATATTTTTTTTCGTACATTTGAAAAGGCTTGAGAATTCTTTTTTATTAAGAGAGAAATTTCATTATAAATATTTTTATTTACAGATAGCAAATAGCCGCATTGATTTAAAAAGGTTGTCTTATTTTTAGTTTTTAAAAAGAACATCGGTTTATTGAAGGTAATAAAATCATAACCGATAGAAGAGGCATCACCGAGGTAGACATCTGAGAAATCAATAAGAGGGTAGATAGGAGGAAATACTTTTAAAAAAAGAATATTTTTTTTGTTTTCATAAGAATAGATTATTTGTTCTAGTAAGATATCATTTTGTTGGGACATATTAGGATGGATTTTAATAATGAGATTAAAATTATCAGGAAGGTTATCAATAAGAATTTGATAAGAAGACCAAAAAGATGAAGAGTTTTCGCTGTCATCCCAGGTCGGTGCATAAAAAATAGTTTTATTGTAATCAGGCAATTTAGATTTTATTTCGTTGTTAACAATATTGTTATAGAACTCTTTATTTTGTAGAAAATATTTATGTCGGTAATTGCCCACTGAAAAGTAATTCGTGTTAGTTTTGAAAGTTTTTTTTTCTTTGATGTAATCCATCATTTTTTTTCCATATATTAGAATAGTTTTTTCTGTTTGCAAAGCTTCCATAAAAAAGATGGAGTGACCTTTATCTGAATTTCCATGTGGACACCAGATGGTATGGACATTTTTTTTAAAAAGATCTTGATGAAAAGAAAAGTCTGCATCAAAAAATGGTCTTGTGAAACATGAGAAAATATAATCATATTCTTTAACCAGGAAAAAATTAAATTCTAAGTAATCTTTATAAAGCGGTGTGGTATTAGGGTAATATTTTTTTGTTAATTCAAAAATATTTTCTTCATTTGTTATTAGATCGATATTTAATAAAGAGCTTAGCGGAGCTAAATGATCTAAATAATGTAAGTTGTTCCCATAAATAAGAGCTGCGCTATTTTTCTTTTTCATGAAAAAAAATATAACTTAGAATCGATATTTAACGCGAGATTTTGATAGAATGGAAAACTAAACAAATAAAAATTAGAGAAATAATGAAGATAGCCCATTTAGAAGCTTCTCCGGGGTGGGGAGGGCAGGAAATAAGGACATTGAATGAATCAATAGGCATGCAAGAGCGTGGCCATGAAGTTATAATGATAGTAGAAAGAAATGGAGGGCTGGTATCTAAGGCAAGGGAAAAGGGTTTTAAGGTTTATGAAGTTAATTTTGATAAAAAGTATTGGTTTTTGACATTTTTTTGCATCATTAAGATTTTGGTTAGCCACAGGATAGAAGTTATAAATACACATTCATCAAATGATTCCTGGCTAGGCGGCATTGTAGCCCGCTTATTAAAAATTTCGATAATTAGAACAAGGCATTTATCTACTAGGATTAAAGAAGGGTGGAACAGTCGTTTTTTATATGGGAAGTTAGCTGATTTTGTTGTGACAACGTGCAAAGAAATTGTTGAGGTGATCTGCAAGCAGGCGAATAAATCTAAAGAGCGTTGTTTTTCTGTACCAACAGGATTAGATATATTGAAATTGACAATTGAAGAAAAAGAAATTAATAAATTCCGTTTATCAAATAAGGTTAGTGAAAATGATATTTTGATAGGGACAGCATGCTTTATGAGGTCATGGAAGGGGATAATAGATTTTTTAGAAGCTGCGGATATTTTGAGAAATGAAAAAAGAATAAAGTGGGTTATAATAGGTGGCGGCCATGCTCAAGCTTATATAGATCATGCAAAAAAGTTAAACTTAAGTGAAAATGTTTTTTTTACCGGCCATTTAGAGAATCCTTATAATGCGATAGGGTCTTTGGATATCTTTGTATTATTAAGTACAGCGCATGAAGGCGTCTCTCAGGCAAGCTTACAAGCGGCCTATTTATCAAAACCCCTTATAACAACTAGGACAGGTGGTTTAAAAGAGGTTTGTCTAAACGGACAGACGGGAATTAATGTTGAGAATTTTTCCGCAAAAGAAGTGGCTGAAGCGGTTATAAAACTTAAAAATGATAAAAATTTACGAGATAAATATGGTTCTAGAGCGAAGAAGCATGTAGAAGAGAATTTCACGCAGCAAATAATGTTAGACAAGATGGAGAGCATCTACAAAAATCTAAAACAATAAGCAAATGCTTCTCATAAAGAGAAAAGATTGATATATTAAAAATTTTTGAAAAAATATGGAAAGGTTTATGGAAAAGAAAGAAGAACAAAAAGAGATACTTTTAGAAAATGAAAATATTAGTAAATGGTTATTATGGCTTGTTGACCATAGAAAGCAATTTTTTTCAATATTAGCGATAATGGTTTTTTCCGGAGTGATAATATATAAAACGATTCAGTTATATGGTTTAAAAGGAAATGAAGGTGCTGTTGTAGCAGAAAATATCTATCAAGGGTGGAAAACTTCCCCTCAAGACAACAAAAGCTTTTCTGATTTGAAGAAATTTTTACATAAATATCCTGATATCAGACCGAAGTATGAAGGTTTGATGGTTCAGCAATTACTAATTAATGAGAATCTTTCTGAAGAAGCTGTTTTTATGGCGAACAAGGCTCTTAAAAGAACTGATAAAGAACTTCCTTATTATTCAAGCTATTCATATACGACCTTATTAATTTTACAAAAAAAATATGAAAATGCTCTTTTGGAAGCGAAGAAATTAAAAAATGAGATTGCATCTGATTTAAGTTTTTTAAAAGGGGATGCAGAAGTAGCGGGACCTCTTTTATATTCATACAATTTATTAAGGATAGCATTTTTAGAAAAGGAACTTAAGAATAGTGAAAATGAAATGATAGCGTGGCAGGATTTTGAAAAGTATACTAATGCCTATGTAGAAAACAGAGCAGACAAAAATAGCAAGAGAGCGATGGATTTATTAAAGAAGAGCTTTTCTGAGAATTCAATAGAACTAGCTGACTATATTTCATATAGAAAAAGCCAGCTAGATTCTAAATAACATATTAGATATGTTCGTCTTCTTCGATATCTTTTGTTTCTTTAAAAGCATCTTTTTTTAAGTTTAGGTGCAGTTTAGCAATATTATGGAAAGCTAGACCTGCAAGGAAACCTAACTCTGCGAACAAGATAAAAGGAATGAAAATAGCAATAACTAAGCGGATAACGCCGACGACTATTTCAGTAGATTTCTCTTTTTTATAAGCGATTGAAACAATTTTTTTCATCATTGGTTCAATTTTTGTAGGAATAGCGATACTAATAATTGCGCAGATTGCCGCAAAGAAGATACTCCAAGATGGTCCTGTAAAGAATCCAAATGCACTCGAAATAGCAGCAATGATAATTGCAACTATCAAAAATACTTCTGAAGTATATTTGCGAGCGAACTTTTCAAGTTCTTCAACAGACACGCCTTCTTTAAATTTTTCTGTTAGCTTTTCTTTTTTAGCCATAAGACTCCTCTCTTTCTTCCCTTGTTATCAAGGGCATTTTATTTAGCTTTTTATAATTTTCGGTGTCGATATATTAAAATAATCGCACGGAAAATATTTACACTCTTACATATATTAAAATATTTAATATAATTTTTTGCAATATTTGCGAATAGATCTTTCTTTGAATTTTTTATCTAATCTTATAAAATGAATCACTAAATTTATTTATTTTTAATATATTTGAGTTATTAATGTTAATCAATAACACACATAAAATTATAATTTATCTCTGCTGTACAGCGGTAATTATATTTATTCTCTGTTTAAGTAATCTTAACGAAACGTTTACTAGAACAAACCCCGAATTAATCTATAAAAACCTAAAAAAAGAAAAAGAAGAACATATATATAAAGATGTAGTTGGTAAGAATATTCATCTAGAACCTGCAAAAATGACAATCGAGATGCCCTCTTTTCAGGAAGAAATAGCAATTTATGAAATAGAAGAGAGGCCTGACATCAAAAAAAGGGATAATTTATATGAACTGAAGTTAAAGAGCACAAATCAAAAGAAGATTGTTAATTTTGAGGATAAAATTTTTATAGACAGCAAGGATGGAAGGGATTTTTATTTTTCAGAGAATGAGACCGATTTTTGGATAGTTTTGGCAAAGTCAAAGAGTGATGGAGTGGAAGTTGAAATAGTTTCTGAAATCTTTACAGAAGAGGAAGAAAAGCAAAAGATTAGCGACTCATTTTTTTTACAAAAGGAAGAAGAAGCGGCAATAGACAATCAACAAATAGAAGCTCCATTTACAGAGCTGTCGAATGCAAAATGGTATAAAGAGGATTTATTTTTAAAATATTTAAAGGATGAGAATCAGGG
>CAYNVX010000030.1:0-13726 GCA_964400755.1 uncultured bacterium
TATCTCTTGATTTTTCATTCCCAAAGCTTTTAATTCTCTAATCTTCGGAGCTAACCTTTTATATAGGGGCTCTTTTTGCTCTATAACAATCTTAATCCTTACAGGAATTAGCGATATGGTACGAATTGGTACCCACTTCGTCCGAAGTCTTTAATGGTTAGTGATTTAATGTTTGAATTTTGACACAAAGCTGTCATTTTATGACAGTTAGTTGCTTAATAATGTTTAAAATGCTATATTTAAGTAAGAAGTTGTCAAAAAGTGACATTATTATGAAAAAATTATTGTTTGATATCTTAGATCAATGGATTAAGCCTTATATATCTTCAGGTGATTTAAGACCTATATTAAATAGAACTTCAGATGCATTGCATGCGGTTTTGAAAAGAGCTGTTAAAGAAGGTACTTTAATTAGATTAAAAAGAGATTTCTATTTAATTACAGCAAAAATTCAAAAGAAAAAACCTGAAGCTTTCGAAATTGCCGCATTACTATATGGCCCTTCATATATAAGTATGGAATCAGCATTAAGTTTTCATGGCTGGATACCAGAATCTGTTCCAATTATAACAAGCGCATGTTCTAAAAGATCTAATAAATTTGAAAATTATTTAGGCACATTTATTTATCATAACATTCCCATAACAGTTTTTCATATTGGGGTTTCTTCTATTTATAATAATGACGATAAAACAAATATACTTATGGCAGATCCTTGGAAGGCAATAGCTGATTATATTTATTTAAAAAAAAGAAGCTGGCCGAATGTTATTGCTTTTTCTAATGATTTAAGAATTGAATTGGATCTTATCCAAAATTCAGATTTGAATTTATTAGAAATATTAGCCAGGACTTATCCTAATACAAGAGTGAAAAATGTTTTAAAAATTTTAGTAAAGGATTTAAGAAGATGAGTTTAGATATTGTTGAAAGTAGATTAAAGGAATATCAGCCTAAAACAAAACAGGAAGAAATTAATGCTTTAAAAGAGATTTGTCAGGAAATAGCTCTTTGCGGACTTGCTAGGAGTGAGTTTTTTAAAAAAGGAGCATTTCAAGGGGGAACTTGTTTAAGGATTCTTTATGGATTAAAAAGATTTTCTGAAGATTTAGATTTCATATTGTTTAAAACAGAAACAAGTTTTAGTTGGGAGCAATATTTAAAAGCGGTCGAATTAGAATTTGCTTCTTTTGGTCTTACTTTAGAAGTTTTAGATCGTTCACAAGTTGAAGGTGTTATAAAAAGGGCTTTTCTCAAAGAAAATTCTTTTGCTAAGGTGTTGAAGCTGCAGCATGGTTTTTTACCTTCAGATAAGCAGTCAATAAAGATTAAATTGGAAATTGATATAAACCCTCCCGAAGGTTCTTTATATCAGACTCATTATTTGGATTATCCATATCCTTTTTCTGTAATGTGCCAGGATATGCCAAGTTTATTTGCAGGTAAATGTCATTCACTTCTTTGTCGAAAATATGTTAAGGGTAGAGACTGGTTTGACTTTTTATGGTATATTTCTAAAAAAACTCAAATAAATTATAATTTGCTTTCTAATGCATTATTTCAGGCAGGTCCGTTTAGAGGAAAAGAAATTATAGTATATAAAGATTGGCTGGTTGAAAATCTTCAATTAAAAATAAATGAAATAGATTGGAAAACTGTTCGTTTAGATATCGAACCATTTTTAAAGTCTGAGGATCAGAAGTTTATTGAAAATTGGAATAAAGATCTTTTTTTAAGTATGATAAAAAAGTTGGAAACATTTTTATTGTAAAGGGATATCCGTATAAAACTTCTTATTGATAATCGACATAAAAGTATTGGGCTTGTAGCTTTTGGGTTTGGATAATTTTAAACCTTTTTTGTGTAATTTCTCATGACAGTTCTTATGCAGAATCGCAAGGTTCTCAGCTCTATTGCTTCCGCCTTCGCTTCTTTGTCTGCAATGGTGAATATGAGAAGACCGTCCTTTGAAGTCTTTTTTGCAGAGTTGACATTTTCCCTGCTCTCTTGCCATCAGATAGCTTCTCATGTTCTGATAGTCATAAAGATTTCCCTGTTGATATTCTATTCCCTCAACTTCCGGATTTAGAATTTTCCGTATATCAAATTTAGCAGTTTCTATAATGATTTCACTGATAGGAAGTATTTTCTTCAATTTGTTAATCAGATTAAGATGTGTGTCATATCTTCTTTGAACAGATGGCGGCAGCCGGCCTTCAGGCTTGGTTCTATTATTGAATCTTGGCTTTCGATACCATAGCTTGTTTCTTCTGTTTCTTCTATACATTCTTCTTTCAGTCAGTCTCTCAGAAGTTTTTCCATCAAGTTTGACTGTTCCGGAGATTAATTCTTTTCTCTCTGTAATGACTGAAAAACCAATGTTTTCATAACCCGAATCAATTCCTAATATTATCCGTTGAACCTTGTTCTCACACTCAAAATTTAACTGAATGGTAAATGGAACTCTTTTAACAACTGTTGCTTGCTTCTGTTTCAAAAGTTTCTTGGCCTTACATGCAGAGCAAGGCATAAGAGGAGTTCCATCAACAGCTAAAACATACACTTTAATGGCTTTAAGCCCCTGTGTGTATTCAGGTTGATCCACTTCGGGACTGATTACAGGCAGTACTTTGTCTGCCTCACTGAGTCTTTGGACTCTGTTTAAAGACAAACTTTCAGAGCAAGGAACGTGTGGAGTATTCCTTGGTGAGTTCTTTAACTTCCCTGTAATCTCGTGCATAAAGTTTCCTCTAAGCTCCCTAATCAACTCTTGCGTTGAACATCACTGTTCAATCCCTTCCCTTTAGGGGAGGGTAGTTGACTTGCAGTGCTTCTGTAATATGCGTCACTAGCTGATTTAAGTTGTATATCTTCGCTTTCCATTTTTAAATAAGCTTTTCTATTAAATGCTTTAAAAGTGCTTTGAGCAATAACCCCTAATTTTCCCGCAGGATATTTGTGAAAGTCTCTTGTAGTATTGCCACTGACAGAAGCGGAGCTTCCTCCAAAGTAATTTAAAGCTGTTGATTCTTCAAATATTCTAATTGTATTTTGTTTAAATTTTTCTAAATCCTTATCACTTTCATAATCTAAACAAGATTGAATAGCCCTTGATGCTACTCTTATTTTTTTAAAAGAAAGAGTCAAATTATGCAAAGAATGCAACTCTTGGATTCTTTGTTTAATATATCCAGCAAATAGTAATTTGCATTTTTGAACTGTTTCCAAAGCCTTTTCAGGGGTTTCTTTTTCATTTATCGGATCAAGCAGATGATCAGTTTGTGCAATTTCTTCAATATTCATTGGCACTATAAGAAGGTCTAAAAGTTTGCCTTTGGGGTTAAAGAGTGAAGTTTCTACAAGAGAAATTTCAGTATTAGTTTTGCTATAATTAACAATAATGGATTTCATAAAATACCTATAATTTTAGTGCAAGGATTTTAGTTTTTTTTATATAAATATCAAATGGGTTTTTTCTGATAAAAAATGGACCTAGAGAACAATTAAATAGAGGGTAAGAAATTGCGCATCTATTTATTAACTAAAAGAAGTCCCAAATAATGGATTGTAAGGATCTGATTCATAATATCGCATTTCTTGTTGTTTTCTAAATTCAGCCCTTTCTTCTTCTTCTATTTTTTTATCATCTTCTTTATATTGAAGAAGGGTTTGCCTATCTAAAATCGATAGAACAACATTCATAATTTTCCCAAAATTTCCATAGGGTAAGGGAGATAATTCTTTATCTTTGCGCCCCTGTAGTTTTGCAGCATCTCGATGGAGAGTCCTGATAGTTCTTTGCAGTTGTTCGATATTTTTATTTTGCAAAAATGTCTGGCAGGCTTCAATACCATTCTTAGCTAAACAAATTTTCTTGAATGCATAAGAGGGATTTCCTAAAAAGCGTATTATTACTCTGGTATTAATATATTGCCCAAAGAGGCTGACACATTTTTCTACGGTAGGAATTAAGGCAATAGGGTCGTTTAAAGCAGGTTTTTCCTTGCGTAGAGATTCAAGACCTATTGGTTCAATTTCTTTTAGATTGTAAGGTATTTCAACGGTTCCAATTGTAGTGGATACTCTTTGAAAGAAAGGAGTTTCCAATAAATTAACAATAAAACCTCGTTCACTTTGAATTACTGCCAAGCTTTTCATATAAACCTCTCTTAATTAAGAAATTTGATCAAATTATAATAATTGATTAAAAAATGAAAGCATTTGTTTATTTTTTAAGAAAATATTTTTTTAAAAGGTTATTTTCATAATTTTTTGCTTTTTAATAAATCGATTGTTATACAAAAAAAAGAAGCAATAAGGTTAGTTATGTTAAAAAAAATATTTTTTCCAATTATTCTTATACTAATAGGAATAGCTGCAATAATGGGATCTGTTTATATAAAGAATCAGGTTGTAGAAGGAAGAAGACAGATAGCTGAAGGAAAGGAAAAGCTGGAAAGGGGAAAAGGTCTATTTTCTCTTAACCCAATTACCAAAGAACTGGGAAGAGGACTTGAGAAGCAGGGTCAGTCAAAGATCAAAGAGGGAACTAGAAAAGCCGATTATTACCAAAGTCTATCAAATTGGATGCTTTATGGCGGTATAGTTTTTATTGTTGCCGGCTCTGTTGTACTATTAATTAAAAGAAAAAAAATAAATTGATCCTGTATTATTAGCATCTATTTCTTTTAGGGGGCAATGTGAACTTAAAAAAAACTTATTTATCTTTTTTTGTTTTGATTCTATTAACTTTTTCATCTGCTTATGCCGAAGCAGAGAAGAAGGATGATGAGAGATCTTCATTTCGTAAATGGGTAGATAGAGATACTTTTACTGGAGATTGGTATGGATGTAGAACAAAACTGGAAGATAAAGGTTTTACAATTTCCTCTAACTTTACTACTGATGTGGGTGGCAATCCAGTTGGCGGAGTAGAGAAAAATGCCACATATTGTGGATTTTATGATATTTCTTTAGCTTTTGATTTTGAAAAAATGGCATCTCTTAAGGGCACAGCTTTAACAATTACAAACTGTGTGGCATCTGGAGATAATCTTTCTTCTTATATCGGTAACTTTTTTGGTGTTCAGGAAATTTATGCTTCCGGGAATTATTATTTATCTCAAATTGATCTTTCACAGGCTCTTTTTAAAGATAAGCTGGTAATAGAAGCAGGACGTTTATTTGCCGGCGATGTTTTTGCACAAACTCCTCTTTGGCAATATTACGTCAGTGGCGGCATTAATGGTAATTTTGGAGCTTTAGCTGTTAATATATTTTTTCCTGAATTTAATATTACAGCATGGGCAGCTAGACTTACCGTGCAGCCTAACAAGAACTGGCAAATTGTTGCTGGAATATATAATGCTGATAAGAAAGTTGAGGAGCCTCATAAACACGGCTTCTATTTTAAGCTAGGTGGTGAAGGATATTTAGCTCTTGGACAGATAACTTATAAATATCATCAAGGCAAAGAGGAAAATGGATTGCCGGGCAGTGTTGTTTTGGGAGGATATTATGAATCTAGCAAATTTCAATCTCTTGCAGATTTGACAAAGTATAAAAGAGGAAACTATGGCTTTTATACTATATTAGACCAGATGATATATAAGAGTGACTGGCCCGAATATAAAGGACCAAAGCATCTTCGTGCTTCTGCAAGTTATGCAGAAGGTGTTAAACACCCCTATCATCGTCAGCAGGTTGTTCCAAAAGATAGACCTATGGGATTAACTGCATGGCTTGGCGCTTATGGTGCTCCGGAAGATGATATTAATACTCAGATTTATCAATTAACGGCAGGATTTTTATATCAGGGTCTATTTCCCAATCGCAACCATGATGTATTGGCCTTTGCAGTTATAATGGGGAAATTTAGCGACAAATTGCCGGGACAGACAGTAGAAACGGTATTGGAATTAAATTATAGGATTCAGGCAGGACCTTGGTTTTATTTTACACCAGATGTGCAATACATTTTTAAACCTAACGGTCAATCAAATATTTCTAATGCTTTGGTTTTAGGATTTGAGGCCAGCGTTAACTTTTAATAGTTGATGTTTGCATTAATGTTGTTATGTCATGAATTTATCTATATAGCTTAAGAAATGTAATAAAATAATATTTGCTAATTAAAAATATAATTTTCAATACTAAATTAGCCCCTCAATAGGAGTTTATAATGGCTCGTCCAGCATTGGCTGCAAGACATAAAATAGGTGTATTTTCACTTATGATAATTGCTGCAGCATTTGTAATTAGCATACGTAATTTACCAATGATGGCCGAGACAGGTCTTCAAATGATATTTTTTACGCTCATAGCAGTTATTGCTTTCTTGATTCCGGTAGCTCTGGTTGCTGCTGAACTTGCGACAGGCTGGCCGAAAGAGGGTGGGGTATATGTATGGGTTAGAGCAGCATTTGGAGATAGATGGGGATTTATAGCCATTTGGCTTTTATGGGTTCAGATGGTTATTGCAATGGTAATGGTATTATCTTTTGTAGGAGGCGTTTTGGCCTATGTGTTTAATCCTGATCTTGCCAACAGCAAGTTATTTATAGTTTCTATTATTATTGTAGTATATTGGGGAGCAACACTTCTTAATCTTCGTGGTATGAAAGCCTCCAGTATGATCAGTACAGTATGTTTTATTAGCGGGGTATTTTTGCCGGGTATTTTAATTATTGGTCTTGGAATAGTTTATTTATTTATGGGGGATCCTATTCAGATTAGTTTAAGTTTATCATTTAAGGATATTATTCCTAATATGAAAGACATTAACAATTTTGTGTTGCTCTCAGGATTTGTTTTATCATTTTCAGGTATGGAATTATCAGCTGTTCATGCAGCACAGGTAAAAAATCCTCAGAAAAATTATCCTATAGCAATTTTTTTAGCATCTATTATTTTGGTTGTAATTAGCCTTATTGGTGCAATGTCAGTTGCAATAGTTATACCGCAAAGCAAGATTAGTTTAGTTTCTGGGATCATGGAAGCTTTTGAAGTATTTTTCTCCAAATTCGGTATGATCTGGATAACTCCTATAGTAGCTATCTTTGCTGGAGTTGGAGCTATTGGACAGGTAAGCACATGGATTGTTGGACCGGTAAAATGTTTGTTAGCTACAGCTAAAAATGGAGATCTTCCTCCATATTTTCAAAGGGTAAACAAAAACGGCATACCCAAAAGATTGCTTTTTGTTCAGGCCTCATTAGTTTCATTATTTGCTTTTATATATGTTTTTATACCAAAGATTAATACTGCTTTTATGATGCTAATAGCCTTAACAATACTTCTTTATCTTGGGATGTATCTTTTGATGTTTATGTCTGCAATTCGTTTGCGATATAAAGAACCTCAAGTTCTAAGAGCTTATAAAGTTCCTGGAGGCAATATAGGCATGTGGATAGTTGCAGGCCTTGGCTTTTTGACTTGTCTTGTAACTTTTTTTATTGGATTTTTCCCTCCTTCACAACTGGAAGTTACCAATGCCGCAGATTATGTAAAGTTCATGATTATCGGTGTGTTAATTATGTTGATAATTCCTATTGTGATATTTCAGTTTAGAAGACCGAGTTGGAAGGTTAAGGCTAAAAAAGATAACTTATAGAATAAAAAATAAGAGAGAGCCTAGAGAAGATGTTAATGCGGACTCTCTATTTTTAGGTCCAAAAATAGATTAAAATTATTTTTTCACATATTTTTTTATACGTAATGCTTTGAAATCTAAGACTTTAAAGCAAATGCTTTTCAAGGGTTATGTTTTTTGTGTTTTTAGGGGGTGAAAAAGAGATCATTTTTTTGTTGAATTTGTTGTTAAGTCTTTAATAATTAATTATTTGTTTTTCTAGATGAAAAATAAGTGAACTTAGAATAATTATAGATGTTTTAATCAACTCCTATGAGAAATATATAACTACAATTCCATATGTTCGTCAGAACAGTTTAAGAAGCTTTTTTCTAAGCTATCTATTAATTGCAAGTCCACTTCTTTTATCATCGCTTTCATATATGACAATGTTGTTTTGCGACAGGCTCTTTTTATTAAGGTTTTCATTAGATGAGCTTAATGCTTCAGTTCTGGCCTGTTCATTTGCCTGGCCTTTTACTGAGATGCTTAGGCTAATGGGGGCGAACAGCAAGGTCTTTGTTGCCCAGTATTCCGGGGGAGTAAATAGATATGATTTGTGCCGGTCGACATGGCAGATGATCTATTTTTCATTAGCTTTAATCATATTTAGTAATTTTTTAGGTTTTTTTGGAAGGTACCTTCCGTTTAACAGCCTTTCTGAAAAGCATAGTTTTTTATGGTTGGCCAACTTTTCATTTTTGCATCCGTTAAATGCTTCTCTATTAGCTTTTTTTCTAGGTCAGGGAAAAACCCGCTTTGCAATGATGATCTGTGTTTTAGGGGACTCTCTGAATATCTTGTTCGACTGGATTTTGATAGGAGGAGCAGGGGGCGTTTTACCTGCTTTGGGAAGCAAGGGAGCCGCTATTGCTACCAATATAAGCCTTATTATTGAAATTTCCATTTTATTTTTCGCTTTTTATAAAAGTCAAAAAAATACTATGACTATTTTTCCAGACATTAAAAAATTTGATTTCAAAGAGATTAAGAAAAAGCTGCAAATTGTTTTTCCTTCCAGCTTTTCAATTTTTATTACCTATTTAGGAACAGCTGTATTTTATAAAGTATTTGTATCATTAGATTCTCAAAATGCTACAATGATTTCAATCTGGGACACATCATTTTATTTTTTCTTTTTGTTTGCCAGCGCTCTTTATGAAGGGACTATTATTTTGACCGGCAATACTTTGGGGGCAAACAAGCAGAATTTGGCTCCTTATATAATAAAATCTTCCTTTATGTTTGCCATAGGGCCAATTTTGATTGCTGCTCTATTTCTTGTTTTGAAGTCAGATGTAATATTGAATTTTTTTGTATCTCAAATAGCTGTAAATGATTTGGAGATGGTGGAGTTAAATAATCTGATAACAAATGGAGCCCTGATTAAGAAATGCCTTTTCTTGCAGTTTATATTTATTATGTTCAGCTATTTTCAAACCGTTTATGAAGGATTTTTAACCGGTGCGGGAGATACTGCTTTCCAATATGTTTTTTCCTTTTTGCTAATTATATTTGGATCGATTGTACCTGCTGTAATTATATATTGGATCGGTCATTGTACTCCAGTTAGTGCTTTTACTATTATGGTCATTCAATGTATTATTAACTTTGTTTGGTTTTATTTGCGCTATAGGCTTGGGAGGTGGAGAAGCTGCTCTAAATATTTTTAAAAAAAAACATCTTATTATTTTAGATATCATTAATAATATTTGTTGCATTTATAATATTATAAAAATAAAAAAAAATAATGAAATACTCATATCATGTTCATTCTACATATAGCGACGGAATAGCTCCAATTGGAGAGATTGTTGATTATGCTGAAAAACTAGAGCTGGATGAAGTCGGCATATCAGATCATTTTCATATACCTGCAGACGGAAATTTTTTATCGAGTGATATGCACATAGACCTTTTAGATAAGTATGTATCTGAAGTTTTAAGCTATTCATCAAGAATAAAACCAAAAGTTAAACTGGGTCTGGAAGTTGAATATGTTTCCTTAACTTTTGAGCAGCTGAAGAAGAAATTGTTGAAATATCCTTTTGATTATTTTATTGGATCTGTTCATTTGGTTTTTAATAGTATTGTTGATGATCCTAATAAAAAAGTTTCTCAAAAGTATATCAATGAGATAATGAAAGAGTATTGGCCTTTGGTAAAGAAAATGGCCGAGAGCAAATTTTTTGATATAGTGGGTCATATTGACCTGCCAAAGAAAGGGGGAATAAAACCCACAATAGATCTTTCAAAAGAGATAATGGAGGCTCTTGAGGCTATAAAGAAAGCTGACATGACAGTAGAGCTAAATACTTCCGGTTGGCATTATCCCTGTAAAGAGCAATATCCTTCAGTCGATATCTTGAAGAAATGTAAAATGCTAGACATTCCAATCATTGTTTCAGCAGATGCCCATAACCCCAAAGATCTGCTTAGGGATTTTGATAAAGCTTTCAAATTATTGAAAGAAATAGGCTTTACCAAGAGAGCCTATTTTGAAAAAAGACAAAGGTTTTTTACTTCTTTATAAAAATTAAGCTTCTTCTTTGGGAAAAAGCGTTTCAATTAATCCATGCCAATCATCTTTTTCAATAAGTTCTCTTAATGCTTGTTCAGGGATTTTTATTTTTTCAGCAAATGAAGAGATATATGGCAAAAGTTCGCCTTCAGGAAATGCTTCAGACCGTCTTTCATGTCTTTCTTTCAGAGCTTGTGCAAAGCCTTCTTTAGATAGGTTTATTAACATATTAAAGGGAAAACCATTTTTTTTATTAACCTCTATAAGCTTAATAACTAAAGCCTCAGTTGTTAATAGATATTCCCATGTTGAAAAAGGATGATATTGAATGATGTGTTGACCAAGCTGTACATCTTCAATAGATTTTTTCATGAGATCGAAACCTGTTTCAACAGCTAGATTGTTAATTAGTGTTTCAACAGTTCTTTGTTGTTCTTGGCCTAATGTGCCATAGGGATTAAAAGGATGCTCTCTATTAACAACAGAGTTATAAAAACTAACTAAAAAAAATGACATCTGAATTCCTTCTATAAAAATTTTTGAAGAAATATATAGAAATGGGATTATTTTTAAATAGAAATATTCGCTTTATTGAGGGTGGAAGGTTATTTTTTTGAATAATGTTAATTTGTATTTATATTTGTTAAGCATTGTTGGGCTTATTTGTGTTTTTTATTTAAAAATATGTTATTTCATATTTTTGTATGAATAAAAAAATCTATCATTTTACAAAAATTTCTTTCTAAATTTGCATTTGAGTAAATGTGTTGTGAAAGTTCTCTAAAATCTTTTTTAAGATCTTCAAAATCATTAATTTTAAAATTTATTTCATCCATTAAAAAAAAAGAAGAGAGCAATAGAAATTTGTAAAAAGAGGGGTTGATATTATTTGCATATATGCAAAGGTTTTTCATTGCCAATTGTTGATGAATATGGGGTTCTATTATCAATATTTTACCAGCAGAAATAGCCTCTGTTAAGCTTTGATCTCCTGTAACTAGTGAAATAGGATGAGTGGATTTGAATAACTGTAGCATATCTGCATGTTTTAATTGTTCTGCAACAATGAAAGTCAGGCTTCTTGAAGGTTTTGAGTTAAGAATAATAACTTTTGATAGAGATATATCAGTTAATGAAATGATATTAATCTTTGAAATTTCATTAGCAAGAAAATGATCTTTGCAATTCTCTAAAAGCTCAAAAAAAGCTTGTAGCTCTTTTTGAGATCTATTTCCAGGAATGCAGATAGAAATGTTTTTTGATTTTTCAAATTCTGTGCAAAGTAAGGAAAATTTTGCAACTGAGTTTAAACGGGTAGAATATCCAAAAAAGAGCTGTTCTTCTTCATAATTATGAATATTCTTTTCAAAGTAAGATCTGAGATTTATATCTGATATCGATAAAAGGTTTTTTAAATCAAAGTCTTGTCCTTTTTGGTAAAGATTTTGCATGTAGCTATACAAGTTCTCATCAAAAAAAATACCTAATTCATCTTCACCGAGGCCGCTTTTAAAGAGTTCTCCATTTGAGCTGTTAATTATCTCCATTGTTGAATAATGCCCAAATTTCCATAAAATGGAATTTTCATTGGGCAATGAGATTTGCTGTTCTAGCACAGGGCAATGAATAATTAGGGTTTTGTCGTTTTTATATTTCGTTAAAACATCATTCCAAATTTTTGTTTTTATCCCAAAGCTCTTTAATCCGTCTTTTGCATCTTGATCTATAGCAAAAAGCTCAGAAGATATGTTTGGATATTTTGTGTTTAGGATATCATAGAGCTTTTTTGCAAAAGAGATATCTCCAAGCCCTTTTGATTTTTCTAAAATAACAATGATTTTTCTATCTATTCTGTTTTTCATAATTATTATCTTAATATGTTTATTACTATTTGCACAAAATTTTTCCTTTGATAAGATGCATTGATTTTTTTAACAAAGGAGATTTTTATGAAGTTAAAAATAATTTATCCAATATTAGCAGCTCTTTTTATGGTAGGATCATCTTATGCTGATGAAACTATGGCAGATATAGAAAGTGCTAAGGTTAAACCAATTGATATTTTATTGTTAAATGCTCTTCCAGCTTCCGGTAAATCTGAAGCTAGAAAATTCCTCTCTTCTTTATCAAAAGAAGAATGTGTGAATAATTTTGGGATTTATGAGACTATTCAGTTAGATGATTTTCCTTATGTTCATATGATGAGAAGGATTAGTGATGAGCTTACTAAAAGGGGATATGAGGGAATGTTTTTCATTTCACCTGTATTGCCTTTTAAAAATCCTAAAGAATGGGGTACGCTCATACACTTAGTAAATGAAGATTATGAGGATTTGATAAATCATAATATAGCATCACCCTTGTCTGTTTCTGAATGGCTTTTTGATAGGCTAGATAGAGCACGGGAAAAAGTAGGTGAAAAACCTCTTCTTTCTATGTTAGACAGAGATTTAAGAGAAGAAATAGCCCAAGCTGTTGAATCAGATGCTAAAAAACTGTTAGATGAAAAAAATAGTGAAGTAGCAAAAGGACATGAAAATAAAACTATAGTTATTGAGTTTGCTCGAGGCGGAGCTTACGGTTCTTCTTTTCCATTGCCTCAGCCCTTTGGCTATCAATATTCTTTATCTCAATTAAGCCCTCAAATATTAGAAAAAGCTTGTATTTTGTATATTTGGGTCTCACCAGAAGAGTCTAGAAGGAAAAATGAGGCTAGAGCTGATCCAAATGATCCCGGCTCAATTTTAAATCACTCAGTCCCTCTTACAGTGATGTATGGAGATTATGGATGCGATGATGTTGATTATCTTTTGAGTGTTTCTGCTGTTTCTAATACTCTTCCGGTAAATGCATATGGAAAAACATATTATTTACCACTTGGAAGATTTGATAATAGAATTGATAAGACTACGTTTGTTAGATCTGATAAATCCTTATGGCAAAATGAAGATATAAAAGAGCTTCATAATGCCCTCGTTGAGGCATTTGATGATTTACATTCAAGTAGAAAGAATTAATTTTTAATTTGAAAAAATAATCAGATATGGTTATTCATTTATGTCAATTTCTCCACGCCTAAAGGCAGTGCTTGAAAAAAAGTTCTAGTTGACTAGCCTAAGTCCTTCGAGGATTACGTTGGATTGGTCTCGACACCCTGGCTCCTCAAGTCCCTCGCTCTGTCTCTGGTGTTTAAAAGCTCTGAGTTAGAAGGAGCGGTGCTGTCAGCTTAAAAAGCCTTTCCAACATTGGCGAAGAGGATCTAACCGGTTTTTAGGTTCCGGGATAGTTTTTTATTAGCTATCGGAAAAACCTAAATTTTTTAAAGGAAAAACAAATGTCAGTATTTGTAGTTAACAATCAAAACAGGCCCTTGATGCCGACCAAAGCTCTAAAAGCTAAAAAGCTTTTAAAACAAGGCAAGGCTGAAGTTGTCAAATTAACTCCATTTACAATTAAGCTTAAATATAATTCTAGCTCTTATCTTCAAGATATAACTTTGGGCATAGATGCCAGAATTGCAGCAAATAATAGTTTAGAAGATCCTAATTATTATTTTGAACTTAAACAAATAAGAA